>JACDDJ010000277.1 GCA_013817065.1 Acidobacteriota bacterium | reverse complement strand
GTCTTCACCACCTCGTCGAAGGCGGAGTGATCGAAGGTCGGACCGCCGGGCTTGGGTTCGTACGCTTCCTTGAGGGTCACCCCCGGGGGGCCAAATAGCATGCGAAGCCTCATCTTGTTGGCATACGAGAAAGCGGTCGCCGCCACGATGAGAACCGCGAGAGCGGCGGCAACAAATGCGCCACGAGTGCCGTTGGGTTGATTCATCGTCTGATCCCCGTTTTCTGATGGTTTCTGCTGCGACTCGGCGAGCCGGCTGCGGATCGCCCTGCGCGCGATGTAGGTGATGTACACGGTGACGGCAACGGTGGCGATGAGCCCGGCGATCAGCATCGCCCACTGGCCGGAAGTTCGATCGGCTCCGGCGAGACTGGTCCGGCCGAGATGACCGAGGTAGACGTACATGAACGTGCCGGGGAGCATCGCCAACCAACTCGCCAACACGTAGGGCCAGAAGCGAACGGCCGTTAGACCGTAGAGATAGTTGCCGACGCTGTACGGGATGGCGGGCGACAGCCGCAGCAGCGCGATGATCTTCCACCCCTCGCGGCCAACCGCTTCATCCACCGCGGCGAATTTCGGGTACTGGCGTGCCTTCCGCTCGACGGCGCTTCGCGCCAGATAACGGGCGATAAGGAAGGCGATCGCTGCGGCGACGGTTGACGCCACCGAAACGATCACTGTGCCCCAGAGCAGGCCGAATACCGCGCCGGCCACCAGCGTGAGCGCGGAACCCGGTATGAAAAAGATCGCCGCCACCACGTAGATCAGGCCGAACGCGATCGGGCCCCACATGCCGAGCTCGTCAATCCAGCCCCGGAGCAACCGGACGCCGGTCTCGATCGGCAGCAGCCAAATGATCTGAACGATCCCGACGATGATGACGGCGACCGAGATCCATTTGATCCACGGCGTGACGTGTTGCCGGCTTGTTCGAGAGCGGCCGGCGGTCGACTCGTCACGATCGACCCGCCCTTCAGCATGTTGAACGACCTGCGCCATGGCAACCTTCTTTCAGACCAGCGCTCCCCCGCAAGACGAGCCGCAACCGGCGGTGCAGGCGAAGCAGTGTTCGCCGGTCGCGATCCGCCGGGTGACAAACATCGCGGGATCGAAATCGCGAACGTGCCGCCCGGGTGCGCTGGCCGGCAGCCCCAACGCGAAGTTGAAGTCGCAGTCGTACATCGTTCCGTCCCAGCCGACGTGCAACTGGTGCCGACACATCAGCCCCTCGACGGTGGCCGGGTTGAAGGAATCGCGCAGAAGCTGCTGGTACTGCTCGGCTTTGCCTTGCCGGGCCAGGTCGTGAAGGTACCGCCCGATCGCAATGTTGGTGATCGTCAGCAGCCGGTTGAAGCGGATGCCGAAGCGCTGATCGAGCTCGCGGCGGTAGGCTTCCTCCAGCTTGTGCTGATCCGGCGGGAGCGTCGCACCACCGGGGTTGTAGACCAGGTCGAGCGGGAGCTCATCCCTCGTGCCGTAACCCACGCCGTTGAGCCGCCGGATCACCTCGACGCTTTCGCGGTAGACGTGAGTGCCGCGCTGCTTGTCCACGTTGGTCTCGAGGTAGCACGGCAATGACGCAATCAGGTGCACGTTCTGCGAGGCGAAGAAAGACGGCAGGTCTTCGTACCCGGGCTCCAGCATGATCGTCAGGTTGGTTCGCACGATCACTGAGAATCCACTCGTGCTCGCCGCAACGACCAGCCGCCGGAAGTTCGGATTCATCTCCGGCGCGCCGCCGGTTATGTCGATCGTCCTGGCGTTCGTCTTTTCAGTAGCCGTCAAGACCAGCTGCATTGTTGGCCAGTCCATTTCCTCCTTGCGGGCGGGTGACGACTCCACGTGACAGTGATGGCAAGCGAGGTTGCACCGCAGGCCCACGTTCACCTGGACGGTCTCAATATGCGCCGCGGTGAGACGGGTCGCCGTCGTCGCGGCTACCCGTCGATCGAAGGCATTTCGGCCCGCTACGGTGACTTCTATGGGTAATGCGATGCTCATAAGCCTCCGCTCCCGGCTCGCGGCTAAGGTGTTGCCGTTGAAAGGTAAGTGCCAAGTCATGGCGCAACTATTCCAAGCTCCCTTCGATTCCAGGTTGTGATCAGTGACGCCCGGCCATCGCTGTATCGCTGGCTGCCAAGCCGCAGGCTTCCGGGATCGAGCCGCAGGTGACGCGCCGTCGTAATGGGGCCGATCGAGCGTGCCATCGGCGGCGACGAGCGACGCCGTCGCCAATGATGCCGTGGCGCTCGGAACGCCGAGATCCATGTGTCTGCTGCTCATCGACACCGGCCCCCTTCACGCTCCGGCAGGATCTTCTCGCTTGGCGAGGTCTCGTCAAAAGGTAACGATGTAGAAGCCTTGCGCGATCAGCTGGCGCAGGCTCGGGTGGCCTTCGTACTCATCGATCAGTTCGAACCCGGCAGAGCGGACTTTATCGGCGACGCTATACGCGCCGGCACAGTACTGGCATACGCCGGCGATGGTTTCGCGAACCGACATGAAGAGGGAATGGTACTTGTGCTGAGGGCTTGACAGTTCGGGAATCCACTTGGTCCCGGCCCCGTCGAAAGATGAGTTTCACCTGATCTCCGGCTTGATGGCACTCCTGCGCCGTGACCAGCGCATTGGCCATTCGCCCCATGTCACCGGCGCTGCCGACGTCCGCCAATAAAACGATGGCGACCTTAAATGCCATGATAGCTTCCTCAAATCGCCCGCAGATCAGCGCGCGGCTGACGCTCCTTCGCGGGCGGACCTTCCACAACTACCAAAGCGTAATCACAGTGTTTTTCCGTCCAGACGATTACCTTGGCATTGCTTTTCGAGGCGGGCTTCACTTCCTGCCGTGGCAGCGGGCCGCTGAGACCGAAGTCCTTCCCGCAGAATTGGTACAGTGAGTAACGCTGGCTGCCTCGTTCCCACCGGGTGTGGACCATCGTATTGCCGGCGAGGTTGATCATCTTGGCGCCGGTCAGTGTGAGGTTGGTGTCCAGCGTCGGCAGATCGAGGGGGTAGTACACGGACTGCTGGAATGCGGAACGGATCGCGTTCCAGTCGGACGACACGATCGCCAGCTCCGGCTCGCTCTCATGGCTCGCCAGCGTCACGGTCGCCACAAGATCGATCGCCCGCGCCTCGCGCTGCTTCGTCACGCCTGTCAGGCTCCAGAGTGCGACGGCGATCACCAGCACCGCCGCCAGCGCCGAAAGCCAGTGAGACGGTCGAAGGATCCACCGCCCGCGACCGCGCAGTCCAGCCTGGCCGGGGATTGCCAGCAGTCGCTCTTCCAGCCCCGGCGGCGGCGTCGCGCGTGCCAGATCGATGCGCAACTGTTCATCGGCATGGATAAGCTCCAGCCACTCCCGCTCCAACGCCCCATTCACCTCGCTAATCTGCTGAACCAGCGCCTGGCGCTGCGGATCATCGTGCGAGAGCGCGGCCACCTCTCCCATTCGCCGACGCAACTGCTCAATCTGTTCGGCGTTCATGATGCACCTCCGATATCTCCTCGCGGCAAATCGCGATCCTCCCGGTGAATCCTCAAATGTCCTGATTGCGGCCCCTCGCTTTCCAGATGTTCGCGGAGGAACTGCCTGGCACGGTGAATCCGTGACAGCACTGTGCCGAGCGGGATGTCCAGAAACTTCGCCGTCTCCTTGCAGGTCATCCCCTCGAGAAATACGAGCAGGAACGGAACCTTGTAGCGGTCGTCTAAATCCCTCAGCGCCGCCTGAAGCGATTCCTGCCGGGCGAGCAGTTCAGCGGGCGAGTCCTGACCGCTGCTGACCAGCGTAGCTTTCGCACCGGCATCAAAGCTTGCTTTGGGACGCCGCTTCTCGTCCCGCAGCCAGTGCATGTAACGATGTCTCAGGATGCTCAGCAGCCACACGCGCGCCTTGGCGGAATCCCGCAACGAGTCCATCGATCGCCATGCTTCGAAGAAGACCTCCTGGGCCAACTCCTCGGCGCAATTGGAATCACCGCATCGGCGCAGGGCACCGCGGTAGATATCGCCGCCGTAGTCGCGGACCCACGACTCAAAAAGCGCTTTCCTGCGGTCCGACTGCTTCATATCCGGCCCGTTGCCTTCGTTCGCTGGCCTGGCGGCTACACCCTGCAGGGTGGTACATCCCGCATAGGAGTGCCCGCCGCGGAAGAATTATTCCCGATTCGCGCCATCGCCGCACCAACTCCGCGGGTGCTCCGAACATATATGCGACGATCACTAGCTGATTCAGTAGGCTCATCTTCCACACCCCGTGTCGCTGCCAACGCCGGCCGGAGGTCCGCACAAGTGCGTTGGCAATTCGAATGCGATCAAATCCCTGAAGACGCAGAACGAACTCGAGATCCTCCATGATCGCTGTGTCCGGATACCCGCCGAAGGCGTCGAACGTCGCCCGTGTAAGGAAGATTGCCTGATCGCCGTAGGGGATTCCTAATCCGCGGGATCGAAAGTTGGTTGTTGCAGCGTGCACGCGCATCCCAAGGCCCGTGGGTTGGATTTCCAGGCTAAAGGCACCGGCCACGGTGCCGGGCCAAGCCAGGATATGGCGGACATGTCGCACGTAATGGACCGGAAGCTGCGAGTCGGCGTGCAGGAACAGTAGCACCTCGCCTCGAGCTGCGGCCGCTCCGGCATTCATCTGTCGTGCCCGGCCGCGCCCGCCATGCAGCACTGTTGCACCGCAGCTCCGTGCGACGGTCACCGTTTCGTCGCTGCTGTTCCCATCGACGACGATAATCTCCGCCTCTGCGTCATCGGCGGTGATGGCCGAACGAATTGCGCGGCCGATGTGCTCCTGTTCGTTGAGCGCGGGAATGATGATCGAGATGCGGGGCGCGGCAGAGTCGAGGTGCTGCCGACCGTGAACGACATCCTCCGGGCGATCGACGTCATTGAGTGGGTCAAGGAGTCGGACCGAGAGCCCAGCCTCGTGAGCGGCGTGAAGGGTCTGTTCCAGCACGCGGCTGGTGCCCCAGTCAATTGCGTGAAAGAGAGACGCCTGCAATCGGCGCAGGCCGATCAAATAGTACCCGCCGTCCGTGGCCGGTCCGACCACGACGTCGTCCCCGTTCAATGCATCGAGTGCTCTCCCAAGTATCGACTCGGTCAGCGCCGGGCAATCGGTGCCGACCGCGATGACAGCCGGGGCGCCTCTCGAAAACGCCTCGGCGAATGCTGCGCCGAGCCGCTTTCCAAGCTCTCCCTCGCATTGCGGCCGGTACGATACGTCCTTCCCATACTGTGACTGCATCAGAGGCAGATCCCCGCCGGCGTAGTGAACAACGATGCGAGTGCCCCTGCGATCACGCAGGCGTCTCGTCTGCTGGAGGAGGCCGAGTGTCATCCGGTGCTGCAGCGTCGCCGCGCCCTCGGCTCCCAATGCGTCAATGAGCCGCGTCTTGGTGAGCCCAGGCTGTGGATAGCGCGCAAATACGAGCAGCCACTCCTGTCTCGCCTCGCTCACTGGTCGAAGCCACTCTTTGAAGATGGTATAGAGAATCTTGCTGCCAGCACTCAGCACGCCGCGGATCGTGCCGGAGATCTTGGAGCGACCGATGCGGCGTCGATAGCTCACCGGGACTTCGACCACGCGAAGATTGTGCTTCACGGCACGGACCTGCATCTGCACGGTCCAACCATAGTTGAGATCGTCCATATGCATCTGCTCAAGCGCGGTCCGTCGGATGGCGCGGAACGGCCCGAGATCAGAAAAGTGGTGGCCGAACAGTTCCTTGATGAGGTGGCAGGCGAGCCAATTGCCAAACCGTTGCTGGGGCGTCAGCGCACCCCGCTCGCAAACGCCGCGAACTCGCGAGCCGATCACAACGTCGGCCGAGCCGTTGGCAATCGGCTGGACCAGGTGGATCAGTTCTTCCGGGTAATCGCTGGCGTCTGCGTCCATGAACACGACGACGTCAACCAACCCGAGCGCCTGCGTGCCAGTCAGGCACGCTTGCCCGTAGCCACGCCTGGCTTCGCTTACCACTCGCGCCCCCAGCGATCGAGCTACGTCGGCGGTGCGATCGGTCGAGCCATTGTCCACGACCACGACCTCGTCCACGCAGGACGGCAGTACGCGCAGGACATTTCCGATAGCCGCCTCCTCGTCGAGGGCGGGAATGATCACGCCGATTTTGATCGCTCCGTACATCGCTTTTCTGTTGGTGACCGCTAAGACGAGGGGGCGCTCTCAGCAACGGTCGGGGTCGCCGTGAGGATCATCCGGCTCGGTCACCGCCGCCACGCCAGGAATTTCGCGAAGAGTTTCTTCACCGTCGGGGTGAGACGCGATCGTAAGTAAGCGTCGCCGGCCTTGCGAATGACCTCGGCCTGCGTCGGATACGGATGGATCGTCTTGGATAGCGTCTTCAGCCCCGCGCCCGCGACCATCGCCAGCGTGATCTCCGAGATCATCTCCCCCGCGTGCCGGGCCACCAG
>JACDDJ010000276.1 GCA_013817065.1 Acidobacteriota bacterium | reverse complement strand
GGTTGATCGCACCGTCTGCATCATCCCGTGGTCTTCGTGCAGCAGTACGGGGCAGTGATGCACCCATCGCCCGGTGTAATCGGCAAACCGGGTGCGGAACACGACGCGGCCGCCGTTTCGCGGCATCCACACTGTGTGCGCACCAAGCCGATGTGCAACGGCTTGGTGCGGATGCCGGAACAGGGGGGCGAAGGCGGCCACGGTCGGCCGCAGGGAGGGACCAAAAGCTAGCAAATCCGCGGTCGGCCGCAACCGGCTCTCATGTAACGGGGCCTCCGAAGCCAAAGGTCGCAGGTTCGACTCCTGCCGCGCGCACCATCTGTTCCGACCCTCGCTCCGCCTGCTTCCGCCCCTTCGCGTAGCGCTGACCCCGTAGTTTTGGTGCGGTGTGTCCGCAAACCGGACAGCCTCCGAACCCGACACGTGGTTCGGCGTCCTCTTTAAATCACTGCCTTGGAACGAGTTATCTAAACGTTGCTGATGGTGCTGACGTTGGCGCGCAGGATGCCTGGCGGTGGTAGTCCGTCCACGGGATGGTCGCAATGCTACCATTTGGACTTAGCAATGCTACCAATCGGACGTGTCGACGTAGCTATCAACCTATCTATCGACTTATCTATCGACTTATCTATTGACTTATCAAGGAGCGCGCGAATGAATGCAGTCAAAGCACAGTCCTTCGCCCATGCGATCAGGCAACACGCTGCCGGCGCGTTACTGGCGCTCGTCATCGCGGGAGCGTATGCAAACAGTGAGCTGGGTGCACAGGCGCCAGCCGACACGCCAGGGCTGACGCGCATCCTCACCACCTTCAGCGCCGCCGAAGTGGTAAAGGGTGTGGCCACCTTCGGCGCCATCCCCGGGGCGGGTGAGGTGGCAAGCCTGCGTCAATTCGGCCTCGCGGTGCAGGCAATGAAACACGTCCCCCTCGCGATCGTCGTGGGTCCCGCGAGCGCGATGCAGGCCGCGGTAAGCGGGGGCTACGCGCAGGACGTGTACTTGGACGAACGGATCCAGCTGTATGACACGCGCTCGTCGGACGCCATAGGAGCCGCCAGCCTGCGCACCGGAGGGCTGACCGGTAAGGGCGTCACCGTCGCGGTGGTGGATTCCGGGTGTGACGCCAGCCATCCCGATCTGGCGGACCACGTGGCCCATAACGTCAAGCTGTATAGCGGCGAATACGTCAATATTCGTCCGGACGGATCGAACACGCTGGTCGTGCCGATGGAGATGGGGCCGTATCAGAACAGCGATATCGGTGGTGGCCATGGGACGCACGTGGCCGGCATCATTGCCGCGGACTCCACCACGGCCATCGACGGGAGCCGGTTCGGCGTGGCGCCGGATGCGGAACTGGTGTGCTACTCGATCGGCGAGGTGCTGTTCACGAGCGCGGTGGTCACTGCCTATGATCATCTGCTCGACCAGCCGGCCCTGTGGAACGTGCGCGTCATCAACAACTCCTGGGGCAACTCCTTCCGGCCATTCGATCCACGGGATCCTGTCGCGGTGGTGACCAGGGCGGTGGCGGACCTGGGTGTCGCAGTCGTCTTCGCCGCCGGGAACAGCGGGTATGAAGCCGCGGAGATGGGTCTCAATCCCTTCAGTCAGGCGCCGTGGGTCATTTCGGTAGCGGCCGACAATCTCGCGCGCGTCCGCTCCAGCTTCAGCTCCACGGGTCTGATGTTCGACAACTCCCTGCCGGTGCAGATCGGATCAGGCGGCCACAACACGTTCCTGCAAAACCGCATCGGGGTCTATCACCCCGACGTCACCGCCCCCGGGCAGAGCATCTCGTCCACGTGCAGCACGGCCGGGATCGCCATTCGCGCCTGCCCTCCCTACGGCAACACGAACGCCTCAGGTACCAGCATGGCGTCGCCGCACGTGGCCGGCGCAGTCGCGGTCTTGCTCCAGGCCAACCCGAACCTCACGCCGCAGCAGGTACAGCAGGCGTTGCAGGCCACGGCAGTGCCGGTCGCCACCGCGGCAGACGATCCGTCCGCCGCCACGGACGCGCCGTTCTACCAGGTCGGCTACGGCCACGTGGATCTCGCCGCCGCCGTGACTCTCGCGCGGACGAAGAACTACGCGAACAAACTGGTCCAGGGCCAGGCCCAGGCGGATGCGCGCGTGCTCGCGTCCACCGGATTCACGGTTCCGCGCTCTGACGTCTGGAGCTACGACGCGCCGCGCGTCGCGGCCGGAGGCAGCGATCGACGAACCTACGCGGCCCCGGTTGCCTCGGGCATCACGCATCTGAAAATCACGCTCTCGCACCCATCCGGCGCGGTCCTGGGCGAGAACGGGATGAGCTACACGGTGACGGTGCGCGACGCGGCCGGGCAGATGATTGGAACTACCACTGAGGCGGCGACCGGTGCGGGGACCGCCAGTCTGTTTGTGTCGTTGGCTTCCCTGGCCACCCCGGTGTCGTTTGGTCAGTTCACGTTCGAGGTCACCGGCGTCCTCGCCGCGTCGGATCCCGACACGGTTGACAGCGAGTCGCTGCTCGGTCGCATCGTCACCCTGCAGGTGGTTCAGTTGCAGTAACATGAGGCCGTTTGGGGCACCGGTGAATCGGGGCTGCGGGCACCATTTTCATGTGGCGTTGCCACGGCGTGTGCGTGAGTCTTGACTTTCGGCGACGCCTCCCTTATCTACCAATGCAGTCAAGGAGGTTTGCGCATGAAAGTGGAGCGTCGATCGTTAATCGGTGTGCTTCTGCTCCTCGCCCTGTCGGCCGGAGCGCCCCTGAATGCACAGTCGACCCAGGAGCCCATCACCGGTACTGTTCGCGACACAACCGGCGCTGCCATGCCAGGAGTCACGCTGTCGGCGATGCCAACGGGAGGCACGACTCCGCAGACCGTGGTCACCGGGCCAGACGGCACCTTCACGATGCCCCTGGCCCCAGGCACCTACTCCCTGACCGCGTCGCGGACCGGGTTCAGGCGAATCACGCAGGTGGTGGAGGTCGCCGCCGGCGGCAAGAAGTCGCTCGACCTGACGATGGAGCCGCAGTTGAGCGAAGAGGTGACCGTCACCGCGATGAAGCGCGAATCAACCGTGCTCGAGGTCCCCTTCTCGGTCGTGGCGCCGACCGCCGAGACGTTGCGCGACCGCGGCGTGGACAACATCGAAGGCATCGCGGCGAATGTCGGCGGCTTCACCGTGCAGAATCTCGGCCCGGGCCAGAGCCAGATTGCGATGCGCGGCGTGTCTGCCGGGCAGATCGCGCGCGATCAGCCGGGCGTCAAGGAGCAGGTTGGCGTCTACCTGGACGAGTCGGCCATCTCGCTGTCCCTGTTCACCCCTGACCTCGATCTCTTCGACACGCGGCGCATCGAGGTACTGCGCGGACCGCAGGGCACGCTGTTCGGATCCGGCTCGGTGTCAGGCACGGTGCGGTACATCACGAACCAGCCCGAGCTCGGCGTCACCGACGCCGTCGCAGAGCTCGGCGGAAATGTGCTTGGCACCGGCGCCTTTGGCGGCAACGCCAAGCTGGCGTTCAACGTACCGCTCGGCAGCCGCGCCGCCCTCCGCGTCGCCTCCTACTACACGCGGATGCCCGGCTTCATGGACGCCGTGCAGCCGGATCTGAGCGTGCGTGAGAACGTGAACGACGGCTACCGTAGCGGCTTCCGCGCCGCCGTGAAGTTCGTGCCGAGCGACAACTTCACGATCACGCCGCGCCTGGTCTACCAGAAGGTCAAGACCGACGGCTGGAACCGGATCGATGACTACAACATCCTGGCGAACCCGTTCACCACCACGCGACCGGCCGTGACCCTCGGCGAAAACCGGCAGTTCACGCAGCTCGACGAGGATTTCACCGACGATTTCGTGCTCGGCGACCTCAATCTGAACTACACCTTCGCGGGCGGCGTGGCGCTGACCGCGATCACGTCGTTCACCGGCCGCGACGTCCGGGTCATCCGCGATGCGACGGCGCTCACCGGCAGCATCACCGGCGGCAGCATCGGGCTCGCCGAGCCGGTCTACACGCTCGACGCGGCGCTCATCGACGACACCACCGCGAGCGTGGTGACCCAGGAGGTCCGCCTGTCGGGGGGGCGCGCCGGCCTGCAATGGGTGGGCGGTGGCTTCTACAGCCATACCGACCGCGACTACAACCAGACCTTGCCAGTCAGCGGGTTTCAGGACATGACGGGGATCCCAACTGCCGGACTGCGCGCGCCGAAGGACACCTTGTTCTTCTCGGAGCTCGGCTACCAGCTCGATCAATTCGCGCTGTTCGGCGAAACGACCCTCGAAGCAGGGCGTCATCTGAGCCTGACGGCCGGCCTGCGCTACTACCGGTTCACTGAAGACAAGGAGCAGGTCTTCGACGGCATCTTCGGCAACGACAACAACGGCACCGCGCTGGTCTCGCAGCCAGGCTCCACCGACGCGAGCGGCGTCGTGCCGCGCTTCATTGCGTCGTACAAGCTGCCCGGCAGCGCCAACCTGAACGCGCAGGTGTCGCGCGGCTTCCGTCTCGGGGGCATCAATGATCCGCTCAACGTACCGCTGTGCACGGCGGCCGACCTCGCGACCTTCGGCGGCCGCGAGACCTGGCAGGACGAGAAGGTCTGGAACTACGAGGTCGCCTACAAGTCCCGCGTGTTGAATGGCAACGGCGCGTTTAACATCTCCGCCTTCTACATGGACATCAGCGACCTGCAGGCGACCGTCACCGCCGGGTCGTGCTCGTCGCGCGTGATCTTCAACGTGCCGAGTGCGCGGAGCCAGGGCATCGAAGTGGAGTTCGAGGCCGCCCCCAGCCGCAACTTCGACTTCGCCGTCTCGGGCAGCTTCAACGATGCGGAGCTGCGCTCGACGCTGACGTCCACCGATGGCGCCGGAAACACCAGCGTCGTCTCGGGGATCGAGCAGGGGCGCCGGCTGCCCAGCGTGCCTCGACTGCAGCTCGCAACCGCCGCGACCTATCAGTGGGAGGTGCGTAGCGGGGCCCTGGCGTATATGACCGGCACGTACCAGCACATCGGCTCGCGCTATACGCAGGTGGGTGACGAGGAGCTCGGAACCCTCGATCTGCTGTCGTTCGGCGCGAACACACCTGGCGCTCCACTGACGCAGCGCACGTTCACCTACGATCCGAAGTTGCCAGCCTACAACCTGGTGAACGTCCGAGCCGGGCTGCGGCGCGATCGATGGGACATTGCGTTCTATGTCAACAACGTCACCGACGAGCGGGCGCTGCTCTCGCTCGACCGCGAACGCGGCACCCGCGCACGCATCGGGTATCTGACCAATCAGCCGCGCAGCTTCGGGATCTCGAATCGCTTCACGTTCTGAGAGACGATAGGAAGCATTAGTGCGGGGTCTGGGAACGCACGACCACGGCGTTGCAGCTGAGGTCTGCCCTCGTATTCGTCGTCAACAGCAGCTCGCGACCCGTTCGCAGCATGCAGCATAAGGATCTCTGCTCATGGCCAAATCGACACGCCCTCCGACGCCAAACAGGAAAAGCACGCTGCGGAACAGCCGGGCGACAGTGAGCGGCCCGGCCGAACCCGACAACTCCGGCAGTGGCGACGCGCTTGCGGACAAAGCGGCGGGCACACAGGATCTGGCCTCGGCGTTTCCGTTCAACCCCATCAAGAGTGCCGAGTACGACCCGGCTGCGGCGCTGACGCCTCCCGAGGGTCCCTCGGTGAAGCCCGCCGACCCGATCGTCGGGGCCAGCACAGTCAGCGAATCGAACGGCTCCGACAAAACCGGCAGCGGCGGCCCGCACCTCGGCCACAACCCGACGGCAGGGTCGCTCGATCGCGTTCGCGTTGACTCGAGCGGTCGGGCGATTACGACCAATCAGGGCGTGCCGGTCGCCGACAATCAGAACTCTCTCAAGGTCGGCCTGCGTGGACCGACGCTGCTCGAAGACTTCATCCTTCGCGAAAAGATCACCCATTTCGACCACGAACGCATCCCCGAGCGGATCGTTCACGCGCGCGGTTCGGCGGCGCATGGCTACTTCGAGTGCTCCAGGACGCTCCACGAGTACACCCGCGCCTCGTTGTTCGCGGAGGTCGGCAAGCAGACGCCGGTGTTCGTGCGCTTCTCGACGGTGCTGGGCGAGCGCGGCTCGACCGACACCGCGCGGGATGTGCGCGGGTTCGCCGTGAAGTTCTATACCGACGAGGGCAACTGGGACCTCGTCGGCAACAACATCCCGGTCTTCTTTATCCAGGATGCGATGAAATTTCCCGACCTGGTGCACGCCGCCAAGCCGGAACCGCATTTCGCAATGCCGCAGGCCGGGTCGGCGCACGATACGTTCTGGGACTTCGCCTCGCTTATGCCGGAGATCACCCACATGTTGATGTGGGCCATGTCGGACCGGGCGATTCCACGCAGCTATCGAACCATGCAGGGATTCGGCGTCCATACCTACCGCCTCGTGAACGCCGAAGGCCAGTCG
>JACDDJ010000275.1 GCA_013817065.1 Acidobacteriota bacterium | reverse complement strand
TCGCGTCTGAGCAGTTGCTGTTTTCGTTTGTGACTTTGGAAAGTTGGTCAGGATCAAAATCTATGTGTGCTGCGCGCGGACGGGGAAGCGCAACGGCTTCCAAACCTCATCCGCGGCCGCGAGATCTTGGCGATCTCACGCTTCAGGTTGTCAATGTGCTGGTGCAACGAGGCAAGCGATGCGAACCGTCCCACCCAGGTGGAGCCGCGGGGATTCGAACCCCGGACCTCCGCCGTGCAAGGGCGGCGCTCTCCCGGCTAAGCTACGGCCCCTCGTCGAGGCGTCGCCTCGGTGGGCGCGCCTGGACTCGAACCAGGGACCTCGGCCTTATCAGGGCCGCGCTCTAACCGCCTGAGCTACGCGCCCAGCAATCGCAACGACTGGGCAGGCGATGCCCGCACCGTGACGCGATCCAGTTCATGGCTGAACTGCCGCGCCGAAGACGGAGCAGACGCGAGCGATGCGCGCCATGTCCTCACACCGTTCCCAAAACGCCGAACCTCCACACGGTGCTCGGCGCCCCTGCCGAACGCTCAACCTCCGAAGAGGGAACGATCCGGGGCTTGGTGCCCGAGCGACCGGCCTCACTGGCACGGCGCTTGACCTGGGTTAGCGCCTCGAAAGGCGCGATCCCTAGAAAGGAGGTGATCCAGCCGCAGCTTCCGCTACGGCTACCTTGTTACGACTTCGTCCCAATCACCAGCCCCGCCCTCGACGGCTGCCTCCCCGAAGGGTTGGCCCACCGGCTTCAGGCGTTGCCGGCTTTCGTGACGTGACGGGCGGTGTGTACAAGGCCCGGGAACATATTCACCGGAGTATTGCTGACCTCCGGTTACTAGCGACTCCGTCTTCACGCGGGCGAGTTGCAGCCCGCGATCTGAACTGAGACCGGGTTTGGGGGATTAGCTCCACCTCGCGGCTTGGCAACCCATTGTCCCGGCCATTGTAGCGTGCGTGTAGCCCAGGGCGTAAGGGCCATGCGGACTTGACATCATCCCCACCTTCCTCCGGTTTGCGGCCGGCAGTCCGGTCAGATCATTCAACTGACCGCAGGGGTTGCGCTCGTTGCGGGACTTAACCCAACACCTCACGGCACGAGCTGACGACAGCCATGCAGCACCTGTGCGACACCCTCGAAGGCCCCCCGCTTTCACGGGTCTGCAGTCGCATGTCAAGCCCTGGTAAGGTTCTGCGCGTTGCGTCGAATTAAACCGCACGCTCCGCCGCTTGTGCGGGCCCCCGTCAATTCCTTTGAGTTTTAGCCTTGCGGCCGTACTCCCCAGGCGGCGAACTTCACGCGTTAGCTCCGGCACGGAGGGGGTCAAGTCCCCCCACGCCTAGTTCGCATCGTTTACTGCGTGGACTACCGGGGTATCTAATCCCGTTCGCTCCCCACGCCTTCGCGCCTCAGCGTCAGGTGTGGCCCAGTTGGCCGCCTTCGCCACGGGTGTTCCGCCCGATCTCTACGCATTTCACCACTACACCGGGCATTCCACCAACCCCTGCCAACCTCAAGTGATGCAGTCTCCGACGACCCTCCCCGGTTGAGCCGGGGGCTTTCACGCCGGGCACACATCACCGCCTGCGCGCGCTTTACGCCCAGTAACTCCGGACAACGCTTGGACCCTACGTATTACCGCGGCTGCTGGCACGTAGTTAGCCGGTCCTTATTCCTCGGGTACCGTCATTGTGTTCGTCCCCGAGAAAAGGGGTTTACACCCCGAAGGGCTTCCTCCCCCACGCGGCGTTGCTCCGTCAGGCTTTCGCCCATTGCGGAAGATTCCTTGCTGCTGCCTCCCGTAGGAGTCGGGGCCGTGTCTCAGTCCCCGTGTGGCTGGCCGTCCTCTCAGACCAGCTACCGATCACAGCCATGGTGGGCCATTACCCCGCCATCTAGCTAATCGGCCGCAGGCTCCTCCTAGGGTGGCTTGCGCCTTTCCTCAGCCTTCCTACTAAAGGCCGAGCGTATGCGGAATTACCTCTCGTTTCCGAGGGATATCCCCCGCCCCAGGGCAGATTGCCCACGTGTTCCGCACCCGTCCGCCGCGTGACTGCCCGAAGGCAGCCCGCTCGACTTGCATGCATTAGGCACGCCGCCAGCGTTGATCCTGAGCCAGGATCAAACTCTCCACCAAGGTGCGCCCCGCTCCAAGGAGACGGGACGACTTGAGTGAACTTTTGGAATTCTTGGGAACGTATTTGCGTGTGATTGTTAGGCACCGCTTTTCGCGGCGCCTGCTCCGTCTTCGGCGCACCAACTCAGACCTAAAGGCTCCTATGGAGCCTTCACGAATCGTCTCGCGCCAGCTTGTCAACGTGCTCACCCTTCAGGTCGCGGCACCCCACATCCCCTCTCCGTTGAGAAGGGACGGGAGACAATCCCACCGGCAGCCACTCCTCGTTATGAGGTGTGGGGCCGGTGTCAGGTCCCAGTGTCCTAAAGGAAAGCCCTCTCTTCGAGAGCCAAGGAATGATAGCGGGTTGGCGCCAATCTGTCAAGGGATTGACCCCGCTCATTTTGACGTGCTCACTCGCCGCCTTTGGAGCCTTGAGTCACCCCGATTTGGATCAAGGGCCGGCTAAGAATACGCCCTCCACGAGCGCTCGTCAAGGGAAATGCCAGAGTGCCCCATGGCCCCCAACCGCCGCACAGAAATCCCGCGACTCCACCACGCATCCGGCATCAGGTGCATCGCCGCGACCGGCTCAGAATGGCGCTCACCTACCGTATACTTCATAGGATTATGGGAGATTCGGATCTCGACCACCGCGGTGGTCAGCCGCAATTGCCGCTCGTTCGTGCCATCTGGAGAGTCCTCGCCCATGAAACCTGTCATCGGCATTACGCCGTCGCCAAGTCACGACGAGATGCCGCATGGATCATTTCTGCGTCACTGCATGGCGGCGGCCTATGTCGACGCGGTGCTCGGCGCCGGCGGTATTGCGATCGTGCTGCCGCCGCAAGACGATCACACCGATGCCCTGCTGGATCATATCGACGGTCTCCTGTTGAGCGGCGGCGGCGATCTCGAGCCGTCCCGCTATGGGGCGACCAACGTGCATGAGACGACCTACGGCATCAGTCGTGAACGCGATCAGTTCGAGATTGACCTCGTTCGGAAGGGAATTGCGCGCGACGTGCCGATCTTCGGCATCTGCCGGGGGATTCAAGTGCTCAATGTCGCCCTCGGCGGCAGCCTCGTTCAAGATGTCGCGAGTGCGTTAGTAGAGACAGCGGTGATCGGGCATCGGCAACATGAGGCCGGCTTGCGCTCAGATGAGATTGGGCACGATGTTCGGCTGGCAGAGGACAGCCTACTGACCGAGGCGTACGGTGATCGCCGCCTTGGCGTCAACAGTTTCCACCACCAAGCGATCGATGGGTTGGCACCGGGCCTGGAAGCGGTCGGCTGGTCGGCAGACGGCCTGATCGAAGCCGTCACCATGCCAGCGTCAAGCTTCTGTGTCGCGGTGCAATGGCACCCCGAACTGATGTTTGTCCACCATCCCGAGCAGCTCGCGCTCTTTGCGGCATTGGTTGCGGCGGCCCGAAAAAGCGCGATGGCCGCGGCCGCACGCTAGATCGCCAGCCAGACTCCTTCCGTTACGGGCGAAAGAGACCGGGGTGGCACGGCTGCCACCCCGGTCTTTCTCTCTATCGCCAGCCCCAACACCGCTGACTACGGGTGCGCGGAGATCGGCTCCGGGATCGCGGCCTGTTCGTTGAGCGACGGCGCGCCACCTGGTCGCTGAATCATCCGGAAATTTTCCGGCATGCTCGCGCTGAGCACGTCATCCATCGTGTCGGCCAGCACAAACTGCATTTCATCCCGCAGCTCTTGCGGCAAGTCGTCGAGATCCGCTTCATTCCGCCGTGGCAAGACGAACGTGTCGATTCCCGCTCGCCGCGCGGCGAGCGCCTTCATCTTGATACCGCCGACAGGCAGCACCTGGCCACGCAGGGTGATCTCGCCCGTCATCGCCACGTCGTCACGCACCGGGATTCCGGTCAAGAGGGAGACAAGCGCCGTCGTCATCGCGGTGCCAGCCGATGGGCCGTCCTTCGGAATCGCTCCCGCTGGGAAGTGAATATGAATGTCCGATTCCCGGAAGAAATCGGGGTCAATGTTGAGATCGCCCGCGCGCGAGCGCACAAAGGAGAGGGCGGCCGTCGCCGACTCCTTCATCACGTCGCCAAGTTGCCCGGTGACTGTCAGCGAGCCCTTGCCCGACATCCGCGTCGCCTCAATAAACATGATGTCGCCGCCAACGCCGGTCACCCCTGTGCCGATCGCGACACCCGGCTGCTCAGTCCGGGTCACCCGCTCCTCAAAGAAGAAGCGGGGCCGCCCCAGAAACTCGCGCACGTCGTCCGGGCCAATCGTCGAGCTTACCTCGAGCGACTCGGCAATCCGCGTTGCAATCTTGCGGCAGACGCTTCCGAGCTCACGCTCCAAGCTGCGAACGCCGGCCTCGCGCGTGTAGTGCTGGATGATGAACAGGATCCCCTCTTCCGTCCACTGGTAGGCGTCAGCCCCGAGGCCGTGCGCCTTCAGCTGCTTTGGGATGAGGAAGCGCTGGGCGATCCGCAGCTTATCTTCATCGGTATAGCCACTGAGCTCGAGAATCTCCATCCGGTCCCGGAGCGGCGCCGGAATCCCGTCGAGCAAGTTCGCGGTCGCGATGAACATCACCCGCGACAGATCGAACGCGACATCGAGGTAGTGATCGCGGAACGAGTTGTTCTGCTCGGGGTCGAGCACTTCCAAGAGCGCCGACGATGGATCACCTCGCCAGTCATTGCCAAGCTTGTCGACTTCGTCGAGGACAAAGACTGGGTCATTCGTCCCGGCCCGCCGGATCGCCTGAATGATCCGCCCTGGCAAGGCGCCGACATAGGTCCGGCGATGGCCCCGGATCTCGGCCTCATCCCGCACGCCGCCCAGCGACATTCGCGTCAGCTCTCGACCAAGTGCCCGCGCGATCGATTGCGCCAGGCTGGTCTTCCCGACACCCGGTGGCCCGACCAAACAGAGGATCGGCTCACGGCTCGGTGCCGCGTGCTCGTCCGGTCCCTCATTCGCCGCAAGATCAGCCTTCAGCTTTCTCACCGCGAGATATTCGAGGATGCGATCTTTGATCCGCTCCAGATCGTAGTGATCCTCATCCAAGATCTCTCGGGCTCGGCTGATGTTGATCTCGCCCTCAGTGCTGGTCGACCAAGGAAGGCTCGTTAGCCAATCGAGATAGGTCTTGATCACCCCGTACTCGGCGGCGGCGGGTGGCAGCTTGCTCAAACGATCGAGCTCGCGGTTCGCCTCCTTGGCCGCCTCTTCCGGCATTCCGGTCTCTTCGATCTTGGCGCGCAGCTCCGTCACCTCGGCGTCTGTCTCACTCGACTCGCCAAGCTCTTTCTGAATCGCCTTCAGCTGCTCTCGCAGGTAGAACTCGCGTTGGCTCTTCCCAACCTCTTCTTGGACATCGCTCTGAATCTTTTTGCCGAGCTCAAGAACGCCAAGCTCCTTGTTTATGAACGCGTTGAGCGTTGTCAGCTTCTCACGGACCGAGTCGATCTCGAGTAACTGCTGCCGCTCTTCTGGGTCCATCCGTAGGTTTGTCGCGACCAAGTAGACAAGGTGGCGCGGCTCTTCGACGTTGAGCGCGGCCGTCACCAGCTCGTCTGGCAGATGCGGCACGAAGGAGACAAGTCGCTGGAACAGCTCAAGCGTATTCCGGGTCAGCGCCTGCACCTCAATGCTCTCTTCGATCGTTTCGGGGTCGAGTTCCACTCGCGCTTGCAAGTAGGGTTCTTCCGCCACAAAGTCGAGAATGCGCGCGCGCTCCGTCCCCTGGACGGCCAACCGCACGCTGCCATCGGGCACCCGCATCATCTGGTGGATCGTCGCGATCGTTCCCACCCGATAGATGTCGTCGGGGCCAGCGCCTTCTTGCTCCGCGTCCTTTTGCATCACGAGCAAGGCAGTCCGATCGCCGGACATGACCTGATCGATCAACCGCAGCGAGCGTGGTTGCGCCGCCGCCAACGGCACGACCGTCAGCGGAAAGACAACGGTGCCGCGCAGCGGCAACACTGGCAATGTCCGAATCGCGGCGATGGGCTCCTCGTCCGGTGTCTCCGGCGAGGTTGATTCCTGCTCGCCCGTTGACGCGCTTGCTACCGACTCGGCCGGATCGCTCGCCTCCGGGCCCCCCGGCGTGCCAACCGGCACTGGCAGCAGTTCGTCGTTCTTTTCGCCACTGGGCATGGTCGGTCGCTCATTTGTCACCGGTGTCGGTTCCGTCTCGTCAACGGACGCTTCCTCAGGCTGTTGTCTGCTCTCGTCGTCGTCGCGATCCTGGTCAAAGTTCGTCATGAATTAGCGTGCTCCTTCCCCGCTCTCGGTTCTGCCTGGCGTTCGCCGCGGAACGATGGTTCGCGCGACGGTGCGGGGAAGAACGATTCGGAGA
>JACDDJ010000274.1 GCA_013817065.1 Acidobacteriota bacterium | reverse complement strand
CCGTCGCGGTCGCGATCCCGTGTCATGGGGTGGTCCGCACCGACGGTGCTCTTTCGGGTTATCGGTGGGGAATCGAGCGGAAGCGCGAGCTGCTCGCTCGCGAGCGGATGGCCTGAACTGTAGGCAGAGTGTTTCCAGGCAGGTAAAAAAACGGATCGCCCGGAGGCTGGTGCCATCCGTGCGATCCGTGTTACTCCGTAGTTCCGTGAGACCCGTGTTTCGTGTTATTCCTGTCTGGGCATGGCGACAAACATCGTCACCCCACCGCGGTGGACGGTCAGGAGCGCGGGTCGGCTGCCATTCTTGAGCGCAGCCCGGAGGTCCTCGCCGTTCGTCACCGGCTTCTTATCGACCTGCGCGATCACGTCACCTGCCTGAAGCCCGGCTGAGGCGGCGCGACCGCCAGGCGTGACCGCCGCGACGACGAGGCCGCTGGTGACTTCGACGCCAAGCTCTCGCGCTCGATTCGCCGTCAGCGGCTCGACGCTCAGTCCGAACGTCCCCTCGCCCTCACCGTCGCCCTTGCCGTCCCGAGTGTTGCCTGCCGCCTGCAGCGCCCCAAGGGTTGCGTCCAGGATCTGCTCTTTCCCATCCCGCAGAATCGTGATCTTCACGCTGGTGCCAGGCTGGAGCTGAGCGATCTCGTTGCGAAGCACATTGCTGTCCTTCACCGACTCGCCATTGATCGCGGTGATCACATCGCCGGACTTGATGCCGGCCTTCGCCGCCGGACTGCCGGCTTCGACGTCGCCCACCAACGCACCGGTCGTCCCGTTCAGGCCGAGCGATTCGGCGAGCGCCGGGGTGATCCCCTGGATCGTCACGCCCAGCTTGCCGCGGCGAACCTCGCCGCCGTTAATCAACTGCGTCATGACGTTGCGCGCCATGTTCGTCGGGATTGCAAAGCCGATCCCGATGTTGACGCCGGAGGGCGAGAGGATCTGTGAGTTGATCCCGATCAGCTCCCCAGCGGTGTTGACGAGCGCGCCGCCGGAATTGCCGCGATTGATCGCTGCATCCGTCTGGATGAAGTCCTCGAAGCTGCCGTCGCCGGCGCCGCCGGTCGCCCGGCCCTTGGCGCTGACGATCCCCATCGTCACGGTCTGCCCGATTCCGAGCGGATTGCCGACCGCGAGGACAATGTCGCCAACGCGCACATCGTCGGAGTCACCAAGCGTGAGCGTCTGAAGGTTGCTGCCCTCAATCTTCAGGACCGCGAGATCGCTCGGTGCATCCGTGCCCACCACTTTGGCCTTGAAGCTGCGTCCGTCGGTCAGTTCGACATTGACCACTTCGGCCTTATCGACGACATGGTTGTTGGTGAGGATGTAGCCATCCTGTCGCACGATCACGCCCGAGCCCATACCGCCTTCGCGACGGTCCGGCTGCGGCCGCTGGCCGCGGGACTGATCGCCAAAGAACTCGCGGAACAAGGGATGATCCGGCAGTTCCTGACTGACGCTGCGAACCATTCGTTCGGAACGTATCGTCACCACGGCCGGGCCAGCACGCTCCACCACCGGGGCGTATGTGCCGGCCGCCGGATCCACTGTCCGTTCAACGGCTGCCGGCGTGTCTACTGATGCGCCGATCGCTCCGGCGCCGCGGTCAGCGGCCGTCCAGCCGACGAGTCCGCCGGTCAGCAGCAGCGCCGTTCCGGCGGCTGCCCACTTCCGTCTCCACTTCGGCGCCGCTGAAGCGGGGCCGCCGATATTGATGAAATCTGAAGCCATCTGATCCTCCCTGAGACTCATTGGTGTCTCATTGAGGATAGGAAACGGAGATTACTGACGCATGTCAGGAAGATTACAGCCGTGAAATGTTGGGTCCGCCAGCCGGAAGTCGCAGCTCGAACCGCGATCCTGCACCGGGTGTAGAGGTCGCCTCCACCCGTCCACCGTGCGCCTCGACAATCGCGCGGACGAGACTGAGACCGAGCCCAAGCCCGCGTGTAGATCGGCTCTTGTCGCCACGATAGAGACGATCCCAGATGTGCGGCAACTCGTCAGCAGGGATGCCGACGCCCGTATCAGTGACGGCGATCACTGCCCACTCGGCGTCCGACCTGGCGCTGATAGCGATCGAGCCACCGCCCGGCGTGTACTTCACGGCGTTGTCGAGCAGGTTGGCCAGGACCTGGCGCATGCGGTTCCGGTCCAGCGGCACGACGAGGTCTGCAGGGGTGTCAACCCCGATTGTCAGGCCATGCTCCTCGGCAAGATCCTCGTACAGCTCCACCGTCTGCTGAACCAGGCTGGCGATGTCGGTCGGCTCGGACCGGATCGCCATCGTCCCTGTCTCTGCTTCGGAGATGTCCATCAACGTGCTGAGCATCGCCATGATGCGATCGCTCTCTTCAAGGCAATCAGCGAGCGCTCCACGCAGCGTTTCTGGATCCTCCGAGGCGAGGGCGCTCTCCGCCGTACCGCGCAGTCGCGCCATCGGGGTGCGCAGGTCATGAGCGACGTTGTCGAGGGCCCCGCGCATCCCGGAGACCACGGCATCGATCCGATCGAGCATCGCGTTGACCAGCGCGCTCAGGTCACCGAGAGCATCGCCGGGCTCCTGCACCGGGACGCGAGCGCTCGTTCGTCCCGTCCGCATGATGCCGCGGACAGTCTCGGTGAGCGCACGAACCGGCTGCATCGCTGACCATGTCAGCATCGCGCCGCCGACGAGGCCGACGAGGATGATGGTGGCGGCGTCCACGAGGAGCAGGCGGCGGAAGCGCTGCAGGAGATCGGTTCTCCTCGCCGTGCTCCTCCCGACCTGGAACAGCGTGCCGTCACCGAGTCGTACGGACGCGACCTCGAGGACTTCGGCTCCTGGCACACCCGTGTCGAGCGTCGCCCAGCTCTGCTCACCGGCGAGCCCCGGCTCAGAGAGCTGTGACAGGTCGAACCCGCGCCAGCCTTCCGGCATGCTGAGAAAGACGACGTTCTGGCGTCCGCCAACACGAACGAACAACGGGCCCGCCGCGCCGGACGATTGGGTGCGCTGAATCTCGCGGCTCAGACCGGTCACGCCACCGCGCGCGTATGCGGTTGCGAACTCCACGAGCGTCGTCTGGATGATCTGGTGGTCGTACTGCCGGAGGGCGGCAGCAAGCAAAACGTAGGTGAGCGCGACGATCATCGCCGAGCTCACGACGAAGATCAGCGCGTACCACCACGCCAGCCGAAACCTCATCGTCCCGCCCAGCCGCTCACGCCACCTGGAGAACATAGCCAATCCCGCGAACCGTGCCGATCATCTTGTGCTCGAAGCCCTTGTCGATCTTCTCGCGAAGTCTGAAGACGAGGACGTCGACGACATTGGTCCGCGGGTCGAAGCTGTAGTCCCACACGTGCGACAGGATCATCGTCTTCGACACCACCCGGCCGGCATTGCGCATCAGGTATTCGAGGAGCGCAAATTCGCGAGGGCGCAGCTCGGGCAGCTCTCGTCCGTCGCGGGTGACTCGCCGCGTCATCAGGTCGAGGACGAGGCCGCCAGCGGTTAGCTGTGTTGATGCGTGTGCCGATGTCGCGCGACGGATGAGGGCCTGGATTCTCGCCAGCAGTTCGGCGAAGGCGAACGGCTTCGTGAGGTAGTCGTCGCCACCCGCCTCGAGCCCCTTCACCCGGTCGTCCACGGTATGCCGGGCGCTGAGGATCAGCACCGGCGTTCGCACGCTTTGCCGCCGCATCGACTGGATCACCGACAAGCCGTCGAGGCGGGGCAGCATCAGGTCGATCACGGCGACGTCGAATTGTTCCGTTGTCGCCAGGCCCAGTCCCGCTTGGCCGTCCCCGGCGTGCTCGATGACGAAGCCGGCCTCGCGAAGGCCGCGGCCGATGAAGTCGGCGATGACCGGATCGTCTTCGATGATCAGCGCACGCATACTCAGGCCCCGGTGCGGGGTTGGATGTCGCGGACGATGGCGTCGACGAGAGCATCGACGGGAAGCTGGACGTCGAGGGTGAGGGCATCGGTTGGCGGCGTGAGCGCCTCCAACTGGCTGTCGAGCAGAGCCGGACCGGCGAAATGGCCGGCTCTATGCTCAATCCGCTGCCGAAGGAGCGCCGGATCCCCAGCCAGATGCACGAACCTGACGCCCTTCACTCCGCCCGCGATCGTGTCGCGATACCGCGCCTTCAGCGCCGAGCACGCGATTACCTCGCCGCTGCCATCGCGAACTGCCTGGTCCACCACTGCGCGCACTCGTAACAGCCACGGCGTCCGTTGCTCGTCAGTGAGCGGGTTGTTGTGGCGCATCCGTTCGACGTTCTCGGGCGAGTGAAGATCGTCCGCGTCGTGGAAGCGCCAGCCCAATGTTGTCGCCAACGCTCGCCCCACAGTTGACTTGCCGCTGCCGGTTACGCCGATCACGATCACGATGTGCGGCAGCGGCACGTGCGCTCTTACCGCAGCCGCTTGTTGAAGAACTCCACCGTCCGTGTCCACGCCAGCTTTGCGGCCTCGGGATTGAAGCGTGGCGTGGTGTCGTTGTTGAACCCGTGCTCGGTGCCCGGATACGTGTGGGCCTCGTACTGGATCTTGTTAGCCTTCAGTGCTTCCTCATAGGGCGGGAAGCTGGCGTTAACGCGCTGATCGTTTTGCGCGAAGTGGATCAGCAGCGCCGCCTTGATCTTCGGAACGTCCGCTGAATTGGGGGCCGATCCATAGAAGGGGACAGCCGCCTGCAGTTCCGGCACGAGCGTGGCGAGATTGTTCGCCATCGCACCTCCGTAGCAGAAGCCAACCACGCCGACCTTGCCGTTCGAGTCGGGCCGCTTCATCAGCAGGTGAGTTGCGGCGATGAAGTCCTGCCGAATCCTCGGCTGGTCGAGCTTCGGAAACAGTTCCCGGGCCTTGTCTTCGTCACCCGGATAGCCGCCGAGTGGGAAAAGCGCATCCGGGGCGAAGGCCATGAAGTTGTCGAGCGCAAGCCGGCGGGCGATGTCCTCGATGTGGGGATTGAGCCCGCGATTCTCGTGCACGACGAGGACCGCCGGCAGCTTGCCGGACGCGTTCGCAGGACGCGCGAGGTACCCGCGAGCCTTGCCCGATCCCTGCGGCGAGTCGAACTCGAGATATTCCGTCTTCAGCCGCTTGTCGTCCTTCGGCACCACCTGTGCCTCGGCGAACCTGGGCGATAGCGCGTCAAGCAGCATGGCCGCCGTCATGCCTCCAACTGCGAACTTCGCGGCGCGATCCAGAAAGCCGCGGCGGTCGATGTCACCGTGGACGTAGGCGTCGAACAGGATCAGGAGGTCCTGGTCGAAGTCCTCTGCACGCTTGCGTTCCATGTGCGATCCTCCAAAGGGAGAAAGATACAGCAGAATACACGGATGGAGACGACGCACGATCCTCATGCAGAGCAGCCGGTGATGCGAAAAGGGCCGGCGCCGGGTCAGGCCCGTCTGGCCGTAATCCTCGTTCATGGGCGCGGCGACTCAGCTGCCGGGATACTCGGCCTGGTCGACGAGTTCGATGCAGCTGACATCACGTGGATCGCACCGCAGGCGGCGGGCCAGACTTGGTATCCGTATTCATTCATGTCGCCGATCGCGCAGAACGAACCAGGCATCACCTCGGGCCTCGGGGTGATCGGCGGGCTGGTGAACAGCCTCGGTGCCGACGGCATCGGCCCGGATCGGGTCGTCCTGATGGGATTTTCGCAGGGAGCGTGCTTGTCGCAGGAGTTCGCGGCGCGCAATGCCCGCCGCTACCACGCCGTGATCGGCCTCAGCGGCGGGTTGATCGGTCCGCCGGGAACGCCGCGCGATTACGGTGGCAGCTTCGACGGCACACCGGTGTTTCTCGGATGCAGTGACATCGATCCGCACATCCCGGTGGAGCGCGTCAAGGAGTCCGCCGAGGTGTTTCGCCGTATGGGCGCATCAGTCGACGAGCGGATCTATCCGCGCCTGGGGCACACGGTGAACTACGATGAGATAGAAGCCGTCCGCGCGCTGCTGAAAGCGCGCTGAGCGGTCGTTTAACTGGCGGGGAGGTCTGGCAGGTGAGCAGGATCTATTTGTTTCCGGGGCAGGGATCGCAGCGGAAGGGCATGGGCGCCGACGTGTTCCCAAAGTTTCCGGAAGAGACCGCCACCGCCGACGCCATCCTCGGCTACTCCGTCGCAGAGCAGTGCATCGAGGATCCCGGCGACAAGCTATCGCAGACCGAATACACACAGCCGTTGCTGTTCACCGTCTCCGCGTTGATGTATCTCAACACGGTACGCGAAAGTGGCAACCAGCCCGACCTCGTCGCGGGCCACAGCGTCGGCGAGTTTGCCGCGCTGTTCGCGGCCGGGGTCTTCGACTTCGCCACCGGGTTGCGTCTCGTACAGAAGCGCGGCGAGTTGATGAGCCGCGCGATCGGCGGCGGCATGGCGGCGGTCGTGGGCATGACGGCCGAGCAGATCCAGGGCGTCCTGCAAGCCGCTGGCTTCACCACCATCGACGTCGCCAACCTGAACTCGTCGAAACAGTCAGTCATCTCCGGGTTGA
>JACDDJ010000273.1 GCA_013817065.1 Acidobacteriota bacterium | reverse complement strand
GCTGGTCGACTTTCTCCGGCGGTTTGACCTCTCCCGATGCGTCGCGTCGCAGGAGACCAAGCGTGTTCACCGGCGTCGGTCGCGTCAAACGCTCCACGATCCTCGGGTCGACTGATGCCGCCTGGAATCGATGCGAGATGACGACCGCGCCGATTGTCGTCCTGAGCCACTGTGGCAGTGCCTGATAGGACGGCGCGTTCGAGTAGTAGCGCACTTCCTCGGGCTGATCGGGATCCACGATGCCGGCAGGGATCTCCACGAAGGCATAGATCTCCTTGCTGCGAACCCGATCAGAGAGTTCGAGCTTCAGCTGATCGTCGGATTTGCCCGCCGGATCGACGGCGACCGGTTCGTATCGCGGTTGCCCGCTCTCGTTCGCGTCGGCGTTGCGCGCCGCGGCCGCGGCCTCGAGCGCAGGCGCAATGACGCCGCTGCGATCGATGTAGGCGAACCGGCGGGTGTTGGTGTCGGTCGCGTCCCTGGCAGCCCGGGACAAGCCGATCGATGCGGCCATCAACACCGGCATGAGGATCAGCGTGAGGACGAACGCCTTGGTGCGGACCAGCGTCGAGAACTCGCTGGTGGCGACGATGAGTGTCTTGTTCATCAGGCGACAGCTCCGGCGTCCTCTTCGGTGGGTTTCGCGATCCGGACGAAGATGTCGTGCAGCGACGGCCGCGTCAGCTCGAAGTGATAGACCGACGTGCGCGCCGACAACTCGCGCAGGAAGGCCTGTGGATCCGTGTTCAGCCGGACCTCCTGCATCTGGCCGAAATCATTGACGGCCTCCACTCCAGAAACCTCGTGCAACACCGTGGTGCCGCCCGCGGTACGGATCCGCACCGTGTCGGCGCCGTACTGCTCCTGGATGTCGTGGAGCGTGCCGTCGAGGACCTTGTGGCCCTTGAAGATCATGAAAATGCGGTCGCACATGTTTTCCGCGGTCGCCATGTCGTGGGTGCTGAAGACGATCGTCGTGCCGCGCCGGCGCATCTCGAGGACCGCTTCCTTGAGGACGTGTGCGTTCACGGGGTCCAGCCCGGAGAAAGGTTCATCGAGGATCAGCAGCGACGGCTTCGAAAGGACCGCCGAAACGAACTGAACCTTCTGCGACATGCCCTTGGATAGTGTCTCGATGGCCCGATCGAGGACGCCGGGCAGCTCCATCCGCGCCATCCAGTCATCGATAGCGGGATCAATGTCAGGCAGGCGGCAACCCTTCAATTGCGCGTAGTAGCGCAGTAGCCGCCGGACGGTCATCTTCTTGTACAGCCCGCGTTCCTCGGGCAGGTAGCTGACCTGATCGCGGGCGGCGGCGGTGTTGCGGGAGCCGAGGACCTCGATCTCACCTTCGTCCGGAAGGATGATGTGCATGATCATCCGCAGCGAGGTCGTCTTGCCGGAGCCGTTCGGGCCGATGAACCCGTAGATCGAACCGGTCGGCACGGCGAGCGAAAGGTCGGTCACGGCCGCGACCGGCCCGAACCGCTTGGTGACGCCGCGGAGGATGATTGCGTCGGTCATGCGCGGGTATTCTGACTCGTATACCGGGCGTGCGACCAGTCGAATGGTCCCGCTGTTGACACCTTGTGAATAGTTTCACATTATTAGCGCAGGTGTTTTTCTGCCGCACGCCTGCGATGCAGTAGGCTACGGGAGGAAAGCGCTTGTAGCCGTTCCATGGTTCGCTGCGGACGGAGGGCTGACCCCAATGGAAGCTCAGGCTCGGACCTCGACACGATGAGTCAGATCTTTAACCGACACTCCAACATCTATTCGCGGCTGAGCATCCTCGCGGTCGTGGTCTTCGCCCTGTCACTCGGTGGCGTTGTCGGGCTGTTGCATACGTCGGGCTACAACACCCGGCAGAATGAATTCGTCGAGCAGCCGATCCAATTCAGTCACGCTCACCACGTCGGCGGCATGGGGATCGACTGCCGGTATTGCCATACGTCGGTCGAGGAGTCGTCGTTTGCGAATATTCCGCCCACCAAGACCTGCATGAACTGCCATTCGCAGATCTGGACGGGCGCCCCCATTCTCGAGCCGGTCCGTGCCAGCTTTCGCGATAACACCCCGCTTACCTGGAACAGGGTTCACGACCTGCCCGATTTCGTCTATTTCAACCACTCGATCCATGTGAAGCAGGGCGTCGGATGCGCCACCTGCCACGGTCCGGTCGACAGGATGCCGCTCGTCTACCAGAGCGCGCCGCTGACGATGTCCTGGTGCCTCGATTGTCACCGCAATCCTGACAAATACGTGCGTCCCCGCGAAGAGGTCTTCAACATGGCCTGGGAACGCCCCTCGAACGACCCGGATCTTGGCGCGCGTCTGGTTCGGGATTACAAGATCGCCAGCGTCGAACAGCTCACGAGCTGCTCGACGTGCCACCGGTAAAAGCTCGCTGAAAAACATGGATCTGAGTGCTATCCGCTCCCGTATCGCCAGCAGCGAGGGGCGCCTCTATTGGCGCAGCCTCGGCGAGCTGTCCGACTCGCCGCAATTCCGCGAGTACCTGCATCGCGAGTTTCCGGAGCAGGCCTCCGAGTGGAATGACCCGAAAGGCCGTCGCGAGTTCTTGAAGCTGATGAGCGCATCACTGGCGCTCGCCGGCGTCGGCGCGTGTACGCGCCAGCCGCAGGAGCAGATCGTTCCCTACGTCCGGCAGCCGGAAGACATCGTTCCAGGACGTCCGCTGTTTTACGCAAGCTCGGTGATCCACGCTGGATATGCGCAGCCCGTGCTGGTCGAAAGCCACATGGGGCGTCCGACCAAGATCGAGGGTAATCCCGATCACCCCGCAAGTCTTGGTGCCGCCGACTCGTTCATGCAGGGTGAGATCCTCAACCTGTATGACCCCGACCGCGCCAGGACGGTCACGAATCGTGGCGAGGTCCGCACGTGGGGACAGTTCCTCACGGTTGCGCAGCAGACGCTCGCGGCTCAGAAGACGCAAGGTGGTGCCGGCGTCCGGTTTCTGACCGGCCCGATCACCTCCCCGTCGCTTGCCGAGCAGATGTCGTCGATCCTCGCTGAGAACCCGCAGGCGCGCTGGCACCAGTTCGACGCGACCGGCACGCAGGGCTTCACGGGCGCAGCAAACTCGCGGCCTGTCTATCATTTCGACAAAGCCGACATCGTCGTATCGCTCGACGCGGACTTCATCAGTAGTGGTCCCGGCAGCGTCCGGTATCAGCGCGATTTCGCCGCGCGGCGTCGCTTCATTGACGACCGCAAGGAGATGAATCGTCTCTACGCGATCGAGAGCACGCCGACACTGACCGGCGCGAAGGCCGATCATCGGCTGACCGTGAAAGCGTCCGAGGTTGAGTCGATCGCCCGAGAGCTCGCCGCCGCAATCGGTGGCGGCGCGGCACCCGCTCCCGGCGCCAGCGTCCCGCGCCCCGGCGCCCCCGATGTGGCGAAGTGGGTCGGTGCGATCGCGAAGGATCTGCAGGCGCATCGCGGCCGTTCCCTGATCGTCGCGGGCGAGTATCAGCCGGCGGCGGTTCACGCCGTTGCGCGCGCGATGAACGAAGCGCTCGGCAACGCCGGCGTCACCGTCACCTACGCGGCGGACGTCGAAGCCAACCCCACTGACCGGCACGCGTCGGTCGCGGAACTTACTGCCGCAATGGACGCCGGGCAGGTCCAGATGTTGATCATCCTCGGCGGCAACCCGGTGTTTGCGGCTCCCGCGGACATCAACTTCGCCGAGAAGATGGGCAAGGTCGGCCTGATCGCCTACTACAGCCTTTACGTCGACGAGACGGCGCATCTCGCGCACTGGAATCTGCCGGCCTCGCACGCGCTCGAGAGCTGGGGCGATGCCCGCTCGTTTGACGGCACGGTCACGCTGATGCAGCCGTTGATCGCGCCGATGTACGAGGGCCGGTCAGCGCACGAGATGCTGGCGCTTTTCACGGCGCAGGCGGACCGCCGCGGCGCCGCGATCGTGAAGGACTATTGGAGCCGCGCCTACACGGCCGGCGGCCAGTGGACGATCAAATACCCGGACGGCAGCACCTTCCCGAACGCGGAGGCCTTCTGGCGGCGCGCGCTTCACGACGGTTTCATCCCCGGCACCGCCGTTACTGAGGGTGGTCCGGCAACGCCGTTCGGCACCGCCCCGGCCGCTACACCGGCGGCTCCAGCGGCGCCGGGTGCAACACCTGCCGCGGCCGGCGCTGCTGCGGCTCCGGTCGCGACTCCCGCGCCAGCCCCGCAGGCGCCCGCCAGCCACGGCGGACTCGAGTTGATCTTCCGTCCCGACCCGACGATCTGGGACGGCAGCTACGCCAACAACGGCTGGCTCCAGGAACTGCCGAAGCCCCTGTCGAAGTTGACCTGGGACACGTCGGCCTGGATCAGTCCCCGTCTCGCCGAAGAGCGCGGCCTTCACAACGGCGACGTCATCGAGATGAAGTATCGCGGCCGCACCGCCAAGATGCCGGTGTGGGTCATGGCCGGACATCCGCATCAGTCGGTCACGGTGTTCTTCGGCTACGGCCGGAAGATGGCCGGGCGCGTGGGCAATGCGGTCGAGCAGGCGCAGGCCTTCAATCCGTACCTGTTGCGCACGTCCGATGCTCCGTGGTTCGGTGACGGGCTCGAGATCTCGAAGACCGGTGAGCGCTACCTCCTCGCCACGACACAGGAACACCACATGATGGAGGAGCGCGTCCCGATTCGGGTCGCGACACTCGACGAGTACACGAAGGATCCCGCGGTCATCGCGCACCAGGCGCACGCTTTCCCCAAGACCCTGACCATGTATCCGGACTACGTCTACGACGGATACAAGTGGGGGATGGCGATCGACCTGACGTCCTGCACCGGTTGTGGTGCGTGCACGATCGCCTGCGTGGCGGAGAACAACATCCCGGTCGTCGGCAAGGAACAGGTCTCCAAGGGTCGCGAGATGCACTGGATCCGGGTCGACCATTACTTTGCTGGCGACCTTGATCATCCCGAGTCCTACCACCAGCCGGTCCCGTGCATGCAGTGCGAGAACGCGCCCTGCGAGGTGGTCTGCCCGGTGGCCGCGACGACGCACAGCGCGGAAGGTCTGAACGACATGACCTACAACCGTTGCGTCGGCACCCGCTACTGCTCGAACAATTGCCCGTACAAGGTGCGGCGCTTCAACTTCCTTCTCTACGCCGACTGGTACACGACGACGCTCGAGCCGCTCCGCAACCCGGACGTCACGGTCCGCAGCCGCGGCGTCATGGAGAAGTGCACCTACTGCGTGCAGCGCATCAACCACGCGCGGATCGACGCCAAGAAGGAAGAGCGCCAGATCCGCGACGGGGAGATCGTGACCGCGTGCCAGGCGACCTGCCCGGCCGAGGCGATCGTGTTCGGTGACCTCAACGACCCGAACAGCCGGATCAACAAGGTCAAGGCGCAGCAGCGGAACTACGGGGTTCTCGAGGACCTGAACACCAGGCCTCGGACGACGTATCTCGCGGCGATCCGCAACCCGAATCCAGAGCTGGAGCCGGCGCGTCCCGCGGGTCAGACGGAACATCACTGATGGACTCCAAAACCGCCACTCACTATCCGGCACCGCCGCCGGTCATCGAGCCGGGGCACACGTTCGAATCGGTCACTGAGAAAATCAGCCGGATCGTACTCGGGCCGCGTCATCCGGTCGGCTGGTTCATCTCGCTCGGTATCGGCTTTTTACTGGTCAACGTGCTGATGGTCTCGCTCGGCTACCTGTTTCTCAAGGGGATCGGGATCTGGGGCAACAACGTCCCGGTCGGCTGGGCGTTCGACATCATCAACTTCGTGTGGTGGATCGGCATCGGTCACGCCGGCACGCTGATTTCCGCGATCCTGCTGTTGCTCAAGCAGGACTGGCGCACCTCGATCAACCGCTTCGCCGAAGCGATGACGTTGTTTGCGGTTGCCTGCGCGCTGATGTTCCCGCTGATTCACACCGGCCGTCCGTGGCTGGCCGCCTACTGGCTGCTGCCGTATCCCAACACCATGGGGATCTGGCCGCAGTTCCGCAGCCCGCTGATCTGGGACGTCTTCGCGGTCTCGACCTACGCCACGGTGTCGGCGCTGTTCTGGTATACCGGCCTCATCCCTGACCTGGCGACGCTGCGCGACCGTGCGAAGAACAAGCATGTGGCGCGGATCTACGGCATGCTCGCGCTCGGCTGGCGCGGGTCGGCCCGCCACTGGCAGCGTTACGAGAAGGCGTACCTGCTGCTCGCCGGCATGTCGACGCCGCTGGTGCTTTCGGTCCACACCGTCGTCAGCTTCGATTTCGCGGTCGGCATCACCCCAGGGTGGCACGCGACGATCTTCCCGCCGTACTTCGTCGCCGGCGCCATTTACGCCGGCTTCGCGATGGTGCTGACGCTTGCGATCCCGTTCCGCAAGATGTACGGGCTCGAAGACTTCATCACGATGCGGCACCTCGAGAACATGGCGAAGGTCACGCTCGTCACGAGCCTGATTGTCGTCTATGGCTACGCGATGGAG
>JACDDJ010000272.1 GCA_013817065.1 Acidobacteriota bacterium | reverse complement strand
CTTCTGGACAAGCTCGAATGCGCGCCGCGCGTGCATGGCGCGTTCGGCATCATCAGTCGAATCGTGAAAGATGGCGAGCTGCTGCGGACCATAGTGATCGACGGCGTTGAATTTCTCCCTCAGAATTTCGATTGACGCGGCAATGAGTGGATCCGCACGGCGCGACCGCCAGGCCCCGGCCACAACCTCGATGGCGTCCGGATACTCGTCGAGACAATAGCAGAGGTCATAGGTATCCTTCGGTTTGTCTCGGCCCGACCGTCGCCGAGCTTGACGGCATCGAGCGCCAGATCGACGTCGATACTTCCGACGTGCCTGGGATCCGCGGCAGGAAAGAGAAGGTCCGGCACCCAGCCTCCGACGACCCCCATTGCGTCACGGAAGGAAGCCAGCACCTGACCGACATCGACGAGCACACGGCGGGCGGCTTCGACCTGCCGGTCGGTGTAGTCGCCTTCATGTAGCGGTTCGGGACTCATGTCGTCGCGGCGGACCACGCCGGCTTGAGCCGTTGCTGGAGGATCGCGTCCGCGGCCTCTTCGCCGCGACCGCCTGCGTGCGCGAGGTCCACGTAGGTCTGCACGGCGTTCGTGCATGCCACTCGGTTGCTGCCCGCCTCCGCTCGATAGAACACCCCGGCATCGTCGGGAATCAACACGATGAGGTTCTCGCCAGAATCGACGGACTTGGCTTCAACGAGCGACTGGAACTCCTTCTCGATGTTCGGATCAAGGTAGAGCCAGGTGCGAGGCTGGCGCACGGCCGGCGCCTGCAGTTCGGCGGCGGAGAATGCCGCGTACGCGAGACGGCCCTCGGCCTTCGGATCAAGCGCGCGAAGCCTGTCCTTTAGAGCGTGCCCTTGCAGAAGCGTGAAATACGGACGACGGATGTGACGGTCGAATCGATACGCTGCGCGCCATGCCTGGAGCAGCCCCTCGTAATCTCGAACGCGGAAGCCGCGATTCGGGAGCTGTTCCAGAAACGCCTGGTCGCGGAGGTGCTGTACGACTTTGTTCACGAGGGCGAGGCTCGGCGCCGGAACGCGCGGCACCAGATCCGCGAAGTGGGCGACGATGTCCCGCTGCGTCCAGCGCTGGTTGGCGTTCTCGGGAGCGAGCAGCGCGCGAACGACCCGGGCGGCCTCGGGCGTACTGAGGTTGGCCCCGGTCCGCGGCTGCACCTTGACCGGCTCCTTGCCCGAGCGCTCGATCAGAAGAACGCCGGGGATCTCGAGCCGACAGTTGCCGGCCAGGTCGTACCAGCTCCAGCCGTGTTCCTGGCAGAGGGCTGCCATCCGGGGAGACACGCGGGGCATCGCGAGTACCTTTGCAGACGCTGCGTCCTTTGGCGCCGGACATGGCCGGTCGAGCAAGCCGGAGAACTGGCTCGGTTGGAAATTGATGCTCTTGCATTCAACGCAGAGAACGCCCTTCCCGCCAACGGAAACCGGGCCGGAAGCTACCAGGTCCCACTCTGGGCGTCCTGCCGGGCCGGACTCAATGCGCCACCGTTGAAGCCACGGCACCGAGCTCAGCAGCTCGCCGAGGGCTTGGGCGAGGTCACGTTCGAGGACTGATTCGTGACCGCTTCTAATGTTCGCGACTTGAGGCATGTTCACAACATCGTAAACATAGCATATTTCGTGAACATATGCCAGATCTAGCCAAATTTAGGCTATCCGAGAGAGGTTGAGGCTTGCGCCATGGCTACTGGAATACCCTCGACTCGCGTCGGGCTGAGCTGCCCCGACAGGAGGCTCGGGAGCAGCAGATCGCGGATCGTGCGGACGTTGAGGTTCTGCAAATGGAGTTGGTGGATCAGGCGAAACATCGGCCTGACGACCTCGCTGAACTGGGACAAGACCTCGGCGGGAGGCTGAGCCATCGACATCGTATCGAAGCATTGCTCCTGAACACGCTGTCTTCCGCTCGCGCCGGACATGCTCTTAATGGCGGCGCTTCGGAATTCGTCCGAGCGGGCCAGCAGATAGACGAATTCTGGTGTCAGCGTCTTCGATCGCAGAACGATGAACTCGGTTGAACCGAATGCGACGGAGCGAGAATCCGAAAGGAACTGGACAAACCCGGTCTTCCCGTTCTCAAGGCACGGCGTGATCCGCGCAAAGAGGGTGTCCCCGTTCCGGAACTTTGATCCGCTGTTGCCCGCTCTCAACTCAATGTCGCTCACGATCATCGAATCATTCGACAGTCCGGCCATTGAGACAAATGGCTTTTCCCCGTCGCGGGATACAACGACCTTCGGGTTGATTTCCACGAAATTCCTCAGCGAGCTACTTTTCCATCCAAGAGGCAAATCTGAAGAAACGCCGGACGTCACGGTCTGAAGGCCTACCGCATGAAACTGGTGCCGATGCAGCGCGCGCGCCGTCGCCTCAAGGATCTCAGCGCGCCGCCTGTTGTTCTCAGCTAGGTAGTCGTATGCTCCCAGAGTCGCGGCGATGAGACGCTGCCGTCCTAGCGAAGGGAAGGTGCATTCAAAGTCCGAGAGCGCGTCGGCATTGGCCCGCTGTCGTCCCGAAGCCCCCGTCATGCTTGTTACGGCCCTGGCACGAAAGGCGGTTTGCAGTGCGAAGTAGTAGACAAAAAGCGGGTCCGCGACTTTCGGTTTCGCGCGCAACACGAAGAATTCTGTTGAGCCCAAGCCCGGTTGTTCCCCCGCATACTGGGCGATCTTGCCGTTCTCCAAACATGGCGTTATTCGCGCAGACAAGGTGTCTCCTGGCTCGAACTTCGAGCCAGAACCGCCAACAGTACGCCACTCGGACGGGCGTACCCACCTCTCCCCAGGCACAACGGTCTCCATTGGGATGAATGGGACCTTGGCCCCAGTAGACAGGCGCATTCGAGGGTTACCTCGACGTAGTCGCTGAACTTCATGACCTACAACAGGAGGGTCAATATTCGACAGAATCTGATCTTCAAGGGCCCGCGAGGCATTGGTCAGAGTTCGGAATTCTGCACCGAGCGCCGCCACGCGATTCTCCCAGTCCGCTTCGTCGCGTTCTTCCCCAGCTGCAACGCCGACATATAAACCAGGATTTAGGGAGCAGCCCTTCTCTCGAACCTGTGCCAAATCCTCTGCCCGGCAGAGTCCAGCTATGTCCTTGTATTTCGGTTTTGCGCCGAACAACGCCCGTAGATCCAGAACATCGTCCGACAGATCGGGTATTTCGACTTCCTCGCCGCGATACAAACGCACCATGTTGGCGATGAAGTCGACTTGTGCGCGAGTCCACTCCCTGTGAACGCCGGTCAACTTGACGATAGATATGACGCGCGTCGATGAAAAGAATCGTGTTCTCGCGCGCCGAACCCGGCTTCCCGCGGTCTAGAAACCGTAGAGCGCACGGCAAGATCACCGTGTAAAACATGTTGGGGCCGACCGAAATCACCACATCGACTGTTTTCGAATCAATGATCTTTCGACGCAGTTCCAGCTCCGCATCGCCCGCGGTATTGGCCATCACAAACGCCGCTCTACCACGCTCATTGAGGGCAGAGTAAAAGAGTTGAATCCAGACGTAGTTCCCGTTGTCTGCGCTCGGAAGCCCGAAAGGGAACCGGCGGTCCGACCCGATGTCGTCCTCGAGCCGCTCTTTGTCGATGGCGTTCACATTGAACGGAGGATTGGCGAGCACGAAATCGAACGCCCCTGTCGCGTTGTGGGGATCCTCGTAGTACGTGTTCGCTTGCCGAATGTCACCTTCGAGTCCATGGATGGCCAGGTTCATTCGACACAGTTTTGTCGTGTCTGTTGATTTCTCTTGGCCGTGGATTGAGAGCTCCGACGCCGGGTTCTCTTTGTGCTCGGCGACGAAACGCGCACTCTGAACGAACACGCCTTCGGAACCACAGGCCGGGTCCAAGATCCGTCCGTGAAATGGCTCGATCACTTCCACGAGTAGTCGAACGATGGAACTCGGCGTGTAAAACTCGCCGCCATTCTGGCCTTCAGCGCGGGCGAACTCACCTAGGAAATACTCGTAGATGCGGCCAAACGCGTCGTAGTCGAGCGCTGCCGGAATTTCCGAGACCCTCTTGAGCAACTCCTTCAGCAGCATGCTCGTAAAGATCTCGTACGTTTTGGGCAGCACCCCGGCGAGCTGCGGGTTGTCCCGCTCGATGGCACGCATGGCAGCATTCACCGCCTCGCCAACTGCAGCGCCCTCCGGCAACTTGAGCAGGTGGTCGAACCTCGCCGCCGGCTCCAGGTATAAGACGCCCTCGGCATGGTACGCCGAGGCATCGTCGAGCCTGGAACCGCGGCGTGAGCTCTTTGCCTGGCTCTCCAGGGCCGCGCGCCGGATGCTGAATCGCGCCTCGGCAAACCGCAGGAAGATGAGGCCGAGAACGGGCTGCGAGTACTGCGCAGCGCTCAGGCCAGAGTTTGCCCGGAGTTGATCCGCCGCGTCCCACAGCCGCTTCTCGAGAGTGTCGGTGCCCGCGTCTTTTTCAGGTGGTGCTACCCAACGCATCTTCTTGACTCCAATTTCGCCGTCGTCTCGGGCGTGATGCCGGTCGGCTACGCCGCCCGTTCGTTCAGGGCGGCAGTGACGCCGGCCTGGCGAAGCCACGAGGCCACGCTGCCAGAAACTCCCGGTAGTCGTGTTCGTGCACCCGCAAGACGTTGACGCTCGTGATGCGGCCCTTCTTCATCACAGAGCCCACGAACGCCAGCATAGCCGCTTGTCCGCCAGTTTGGTGTCCTGCTTCGTCAAGGTACGCGACACCACCGTGCGCGAGTGCGTTTCGCAGATCGGTCACGATCCGAGCGGCCGAAGCGTCCATCGCATCCTTTGCCGCCTGCGGTTCCGAGAGGGACTGGAGCAGCTCGCCCGGCATGCCTCTGGCCAAGTTGAACGGCGCATGTCCGGCGACATAGCTCCATGCGCCCTCCCGTGTGAAGGGAGCGTCCTGTCACAGCGCTCCACGATATCGCGTGCATAGTGCTCTGGAATCATCGCAGCTCCTCGGCCATCGTTCATTCCATTTGAAGGGCGGGGCGAGATGCGCCCGAGCCATGTCCGGTGCTCGGCGCCTGCGGCATCGGATGTAGTTCAATCCAACTGACACCGCCCAACAACGCCCGAACGCACCGGAAGGTGAACTCAAGGCGTGACCACCTGCCGGCATACTCCGATCCGCAGCCTTGTGGGGCCACGCCACGGCAGCATATCGAATCACTGCTTGGAGGGAATGGCCCACCGAGCATTTTCAGCGCCGGGCGGGCAGACCATCCGACCCTGCCCGCCAAGTCTCGTTCAAACCCCGGGGGCTGCTGGTATTCAAGCTGGATCGGCCATCCGGCGATCAAAGTTATGGAGATATATTGGCAACGGCAGGCCCGGTTCAAAAACGATCAAGGAATCCGGGGATAAAACTGGCGGTGAGGCAGGGATTCGAACCCTGACGGCACGCGCCCCATTCGTCACCACCACTTGGAGAGGTGGTTGCGCGACTCCCTCGGCCGGTCGTCGTAGTGCGACGTGTCGTTGAAAAGCGTGAGCCGGGCGCGGACGGGATCCTTGAAGTCCAGCACATTGAGGCATGCCGGTGACTGGTCCAGCCGATCTCGATAGCCACGCGCATCGATGCCGAGGAGCCCGCACAACACCAGCCGGATCGTGGCCTTGTGCGAGACGACCAACACCGATTGCCCCTCGTGAGCCGTGATGATCTGGCGGATCGCCGGCAGCGCGCGCGCCAGCACCGCGACACCCGACTCCGCGCCCGGCGGCGCGAAGGTGAACGGATCTTCTTCCCAGGCGGCGTAGTCCTTCGGGTAGCGATCTTCGACTTCCCGCCGGGTGAGACCTTCCCACGAGCCGTGGCTGATCTCGCGCAGACCTTCAATGACGACCGGCTGTACGCCGCATGCACCGGCGATGATTCGCGCCGTGTCCATGCTGCGCGACAGTGGGCTCGCGTAGACCGCCGAAATCCCGTCGTCCTGCAGCCGATCGCCGAGCCGCGCGGCTTGGCGCCGGCCTTCGTCGGACAACTCCGCGCCGACTTCCCCGGAGAACCGGTTCTCCGCGGTCATCTGGGTGGCGCCGTGGCGAACGAGATAAAGGCGAGTCGTGGTCATAGGTCCGATCGTCGGCGACTGCGGAAGCAATACCGCTCAGCTTGTAGCGCATTGACGGTGCTGGCATCATATCGCCCGGTCGCGGCGCCGCCGCGGCCCACTTCACTTCAGACAATTTCAGACGCAACATCGCGTGATGACGCCTGCGCAGGACGAGAAATGACAACGCGCTTCCGGTGGCACGTTCGGACGTGGGCCCTGGTGTCGGGATCTTTCGTAGCTTCCCTGCTGGCCGTTGTCGCGCTCGATGGTCCCGCACAGGCGGCGCAGGGTCCCACCTTCAAGGTCGCCTATTTCAACGTGCAGTCCGGGAAGGGAAGTCCAGGCCTGCCGGGACGACCGATCCACTTCTTCGCCACCTCCAACTGCACCGACTCATCGCAGCCGCTGAATGCGTGGG
>JACDDJ010000271.1:1947-6557 GCA_013817065.1 Acidobacteriota bacterium | reverse complement strand
ACCTCACCCACCGCAACCCCGGTGGCAACGCCAGCAGGGCTGACCGAGGCAACCGACGCATTGCTGGACGTCCAGGTGAAGCCGATGCCCGCGACCGCTCCGCCGTCGGCATCGGATGCCGAGGCTGTGAAGGCGCGCGTCGCGTTCTGGACGATCGTCGCCGACGCAGGCGAGACCGTGACTGAAGCCACCTCCGCAGGTGGCTCCGCGTCTTCGTCATTGCAGACACCAAAGGTGTGCGGGACCGGTCCACTCCACGTGTCATCGCTGCCGCGCTGGAGCGAGAGGCCCAGTGCCTCGGTCCCGGCTTCGCGGACGCCGATATCGGTCGAGGTCATTCCCGCCGCCGGTCCGCTCACGGCCGTGAACGTTCCCTCGTATGACAGGAACTCGACGACCAGGCCGCCAGGATCGACCAGCGCGATGCCATCAGGGTCCCCGTTCTGGATCCCGTTGACGGCATAGGTCTGCACGACGACGCCGCGGGTGCCACAGGTCGCCGGCGCGCTCCCGCTCAGCGTTTTTGTGTCGTATGTGTTGAGCGCGGTTGAGCTGCCGTTGTAGAGGACGATCTGCCAGCCGGTCAGGCTCGTGCCCGCGGGGGCAGAGATCTCAATCGCCTCACCCGCGTCAGTTCCGCCGTTGTCGTAGTGAAATTCGGCGATGCGCACCAATGGGGCCTGCGCTCCCGCCTGCAGACCCAATGCGTCCCCGGTAGTGACGGCTGCGATAAACGTGAATGCGAATAGAGGCAACGGTCGAATCCGACTTCCGAAGCGCATGAATATCTCCTGTTCGCGTGCACTACCCTGCCGGGAAAGGCACGCAGTCGAATCTCGGTCTGTGTTTGGCCGTGAGGTCTCACGGGAAGGCGAGCGAATTGTACCAGACGGCAATCTGCACGCGCCTGGACGCAACTCAACATGCCGCTCTGGATTGCCCGGGCGGACGGCCGGGCCGGCTGAGGCGGAGCGGCTTACGCCGCGAATCTAACCAGCCGATGATCGCGAGGGCTGCGCCGCGAGTACCGAGGAGCCCAAGTGACGCTGGCGAGCCATTGGTCTATTTCTTTGCCCAGTCCGATGCGCGTCGTTCCTCGGCTGCCCGACTGCCGAACCAGTTGTTCTGAGAAAGGATGCGCATCACCTTCTCCGCGCTCGCCTTGGCACGCGCCGGAGTGGTCTTGAACTTTCGCGCCGTCCTCTGCAGCGCCTGCGTCTCGGTCATGTACAGCGGCGCATCGACGATGTCGCGGTAGATGCGGTACTCACGAACGGTGTAGCTCCCGGCAACGGCGGCACTGTCGTCATCCGATCGACGCTTGGACGAACTGCTGAAACATCCCACCGAGCGCAGCTGCCTGGTCAGTCGGCCTGCTCGGCGACGGAGCTGTGTGGCCGCCCTTCCTTCCGAAGCGCAAACAGCTGCGGACAGTCTGCGCCGGCGCCGAGGGCGTTCATGAACGTCTGGTAGGCGGCCTCCTGCATCGTCCCCGGCAGCCCGACGACGAGGAGTAAGGAGATGATCGACATCACGTTCCCCCGGAAGCAGTCTTTGGACTGATCGAGACGAGCGGTTCGAAAATCCGCGTCCCTCGGCACGACGGGCACTTGCCCGGCTTCGAGAGTCTCTCTTCGTCAAACAGGAAGCCGCAGGTCTTGCACCTGGCCGGCGCGATACTGACCGACTCCCCTGCGGCCCGCGCCGAGACGATCGCATGCCGCAGGTCCTCTTCGACTTCGTCGCGCCGCATATTGAGCTCGCGGGCGAGCCACGAGGCCGTTCGTGGCGTGGTCAGTACCTCGCGTAGCTGGCGCCGTAGCGTCATGGTTCGATTCTAGGCGAACGTCCGGCTATCCGGCTCTGCGGTAGACTCGCCACGTGAGCAGAGCCGCTGTCTTTGTCGATCGAGACGGAACGCTGATCGAAGAGTCGGGTTACTTGAACGCGCTGTCGCGCCTGATCTTCTATCCGTTCACTGTGGATGCGGTTCGCCAGTTGAATCTCGGCGGCTTCGCCGTCGTCATGATCACCAACCAGGCCGGCATCGCCCGTGGGATCGTGCCCGAAGCGTTCGTCGGGGCGGCCCATCGTCATATCGAGGAGCGCATGCGCGCGGGTGGCGCTCACATCGACGCCTTCTATTACTGTCCGCATCATCCCGACGGCACGGTGGCGGCGCTTCGGACGACATGCGAGTGCCGCAAGCCGCAGCCTGGATTGCTGCTTCGCGCGGCCAGGGAACTGGACCTCGACCTCACGCGCTCCTTCATGGTCGGGGATCGACTTCACGATCTCGAGGCTGGAAGAACAGCGGGCACCAGGACGGTAATGGTGAGGACTGGATATGGCGCGGCCGAGGAACGGACCGAGAACCCGGCCATGCGTCCGGATGCGGTCGCCGACAACATCGCCGGCGCAGCCGCCTGGATTCTTCAGAATCGACGCTGATTACTTCGAGAGCGAGAACGCCTTGAAGGCCGTGACACTGTCACGCTTTGTATAAAAACCGACACGTCCCGACACCGGCGTCGTGAGCTTGTGCTCGAGATGCAGCTTGCCGTTGACCGAGGCGCGCACCGTCGATCCCCTCACCTCAACCCGCAGATCGTGCCAGGTGCCGAGAGGCAGCTGGATGTGTTCGGTGCCTTCGACGATCCTCTTGCGGTCACCGTCGACGAACTGCCAGAGTGCGATGTTTCCGTCCTTTGTGTTGTAGCGCGCGTAGAAGTATTCGTTCTTCGGTGTCAGGCCGAACACCAGGCCGGCGATCTGATCCGACGCGCCGGCGACCAGCTTGAACTTCGTCGACAGTACACCCTCGGTGAAGTTGTCGACACCGCGTACCGCGGCGATCGGAAACGGTGTGGTCGCCTCGTCCGTCTTCCACTTGCGGGCGTCGGCAAGAATGACGCTCTCGCCGGCTTCGACCGTCGTCTCCCAATGTCCTATGAGCGGATCGACAGCGAGCGTGGCCTGCGCGTGGCCGAGGATCGGCAGGCCGGCGGCCAGCAGAACGGCGGCCGCAGCGTTGCTCGGCGTCGCGGTTTTTCGCCGCCACTTGGCCCGGAAGGGCACCCACCACATCCACATCCCGGTCAGCCAGAGAGCCAATAGCGTCACTCCTGCGGGCAGAAAAAGCCCGAACTTTGTCCAGTCTCCTGCGAAGAACGACCCGTCGTGGATCGTCTCGATCAGGTCCGACCTGCGGTAAGCCGTCTGCAACAGCCGGCCGGTGCCCAGATCGATCTGCGCTTCCCAGCCGCTGTTAATCGTTACCTTGGCGAGGCCGCGGTCTGCCCTGACGTCGATCCTCGCGACATCATCCCACCCGGCGACGCCGAGGGAGGGCGTAGCCTGCAAAGTGGCCATGATCTCGTCGAAGCCGATAACCGGCACCTTACCGGTCCCCCTGATCTCCCGGGGCTGTACCCAGTCCCACTGCTTCTTCATCTGCAGGAGGATTCCGCTGCTGATAATGATCAGGACCGGGATCGCGACGATGAAGCTGCCCCAGTAGTGGATTCTGCGATTGCGGACGTTGAAATGCACAGTTCTGGTCGCCAGTTAATCGCGCCCGCGCCAAGTACTACCAGCGGTCGTAAATGGTGCGAATGGTTTAGGATAGTCGCGTCTCGCTGCTGCATGCGCTACTACCTTCTGTTCGCCTCGATCGCGCTCGGCACCTATGCGGCCGCCGCTCTCGCGACCTCCCTCGCGGTGGTTCGTTCGTCGCCATATCTGCGCCGCCGCATCGGCGTCCGATCGGCTGCGGAGCGCGCGCGCATCCTCGCCACCGCGCGGCTGCTGCCGATTGCCGTCGGAACGCTCGCGACCCTGGTGCTCTCGTCCGTGTTCCTCCGCTACGAGCCGCGAGACACCGTCGAAGTCCCTGGACTCCTCCTCGTCGCGTTCGCTCTTTTCGGAATCGTGCTGTTCGGCGCCGCGGCAGGACGGCTTGTGACGTCGTGGCGTGCCAGCGTCGCCTGCACTCGCCTGCTGCAGCAATGTGGCCGCCCATGGTCACGGCCCGACGGCCAGCGAATCGTCCTCATTGATAGTACTTACCCGGTGGCGGCCGTCACCGGCCTGTTCCGGACGCGATTGCTGATCTCCGCTCGAATCGTGAGGGAGTGCACGCCACGCGAGCTCGAGGCGGTGATCCGCCATGAGGCGGCGCACGTCCATCGCCGCGACAACCTGGTGCGTGCCGCGATGCGCTGTCTCCCCGATCCCCTTCTGCTGCTGAAAGCCGGACGCGGGTTGCAGGCCGACTGGGCTGCGGCGGCAGAAGAAGCCGCCGATGACGAAGCCGCGGGCCCGCGCGTCGAAGCGCGCACGGAGCTGGCCGCCGCGCTCGTTCGGGTCGCGCGCATGGCGCAGGGAGCGCCGCCACAGTGGATGCCGGGGCTTGCGTTCTACGAAGGCACCAACCTCGAGAACCGGGTGCGCCGGCTGCTCCGCGCCGGCACCAGCGCAACGGCCACGTCCGCGATGCAGATCGTCCTCTCGGCCTCGGCGCTGGCAACCGGGGCCTTGCTCTTCGCCGGGAACGTGTCGCTGGAGCTCCACAACCTGATGGAGCTCGCCGTCCGCTACCTGCCCTAGCC
>JACDDJ010000271.1:0-1937 GCA_013817065.1 Acidobacteriota bacterium | reverse complement strand
CACGACGGCGATCTTCGCGCGGCAGCTCTCCGGACGCGCAGTGCGCCTGGTCGACGGCGCGGCGAAGCCCGGTGCGAAGATCCTGGTCAGCGGTGGATCCCGCTGCAATGTCACCAACGCGGTCGTCACCGAACGCGACTACTGGGGCGGACGCCGCACGATCATCCGCCGCGTGCTCTCGAGACTCCCCGTTCCGCAAACGATTGCGTTCTTCGAATCGCTCGGTGTGCCTCTGAAGGAGGAAGCGACCGCGAAGCTGTTCCCGCGCTCGGATCGATCCCGCGATGTGCTGGACGCGCTGCTCGGCGCGGCCCGCGAACTGGGCGTGACGATCATGCCGTCGACACGCGTCCACCGCGTCTCGCCGGCTGCGGACGGCTTCGATCTCGAGACGTCGCAGGGCCCGCTGCGAACGTCCTCGGTGGTCCTCGCGACTGGCGGGCTGTCGTTGCCGAAGACAGGCAGCGACGGAGGTGGCCTCGCCATCGCGCGCGGTCTGGGTCACACCATCGTGCCGACGACACCGGCACTTGCGCCACTGATGCTTGCCGCACCGGGGATCCACGAGCGGCTCTCCGGCGTGGCGCAGGACCTCGAGCTTGCGTTACGGGTCGACGGCAGGGTCACAGAACGGATCACAGGCGCGATGCTCTGGACGCACTTCGGGATCAGCGGCCCCGCGGCCCTCGACATGTCACGCCACTGGCTCAGAGCACGCCTCCAAGGACACGAGGCGTCGCTGACCGCACATCTGCGTCAAGGGCAGCTCTTCGAATCGGTAGAAGCCGCGTGGACGAACACCGCTGCACAGCATCCGCGACTCGCACTTCAGACTGCGCTCGCGGAGATGTTGCCGGCATCCGTTGCGTCGGCGTTGCTCGACAGCCTGGGGCTCGACGGGACCCTCCGCCTCGCGCAGCTTACCCGCGCCGGCCGCCGCGCACTCTCGCACGCGCTGACTGCACTTCCTCTACCGGTGCACGACAGCCGCGGATACAGTTACGCCGAAGCGACCGCCGGCGGTGTCGCGCTGGAGGAGATCGATCCGGGAACGATGGAGTCGCGGAAATGCGCCGGGTTGTTCCTGGTGGGAGAAATACTGGACGTCGATGGACGTCTCGGGGGATTCAACTTCCAGTGGGCGTGGTCCAGTGCGCGGACGGCGGCCGAGGGGCTTGCGCGCAGCGCTTAGCGCTTCTGATCCTTTGCGAGCTGCCGGCGCTTCTGCTTCACCAGGCCTTCCAGTTCGCGAAGCAACTCCGCGCCGCCGTCCTGCTCGCTCACGGATTCGACGAAGTTCGACAGCAGCGGTGCGGTCGCGCCGTCGCGTCCCTTTAGCAGCCCGCTCAGCACACCGCCGGCGATCTGCGCCCGCAGCTGCGCGCCGGTGAGTGCGGTGGAATACAGAAAAGCCCGCCCGGTCTGCCGCCGGTTGAGGACGCCCTTCTTGTAGAGCCGATCGAGCGTCGTCATCACCGTGGTGTAAGCCGCCCGACGCGTCAGGCGCGCCTGAACATCGCGCACCGCGAGATCCGAATCCGCCCACAGCACGCGCATCACATCCCGTTCGAGGATGCCGAACGCGGTTTCGATCGGATCAGGGGTGCTGCCACCGAGGCGGCCGAGGAGCAACTTGCGAAGCACACCAAAAGTATCGAGACTCTGGGCGACGCTGTCAAACCCCGGGGCGCGGCAGACTGACGGCAGCAGCCTCGGCGGGGACGTCGTTCTTCGGTTCGGAACGCTCGTCATTCCTGGGCTCGGAACGCTCCTCGCTCCTGGGCTCCGAACGCTCATCCCACACGTCCGCGTCGGCAATGGCACGCACCTCGGGCCGGCTGCGGACCTCGCGGACGAGCTCCGAGCGCGGATCCGCGAAGCCCCACTCCCGGACGTCGATCGTGAAGCTGAACCGCGAGATCATCGGGCCACGGGTG
>JACDDJ010000270.1:1629-6561 GCA_013817065.1 Acidobacteriota bacterium | reverse complement strand
GGTCTGAGAACGTCCCTTCATGTTGCGGATCCGCCCTTATCGATGTTCCGCTTCACGACCATTCTGGCCGGGGGCGGCGGAGAAGACTGACGCGAAGCCCCGGACGAAGGCACAGAAGGAAACGCATGGACGCAGGCACAGACTCGAACATGGCCGCCCGGCGGCGCGGGAGCGACGACGCGGACTGGCGATCGACGCTGGCACGCGCCGGCCTCGTGGCGAAGGGGGTTCTCTACGGAGCGCTCGGCGTGCTCGCGATCAACGTGGCCTCCGGTGACGCCGGAAGCCAGAGCGCCAGCCGGCAAGGTGCGATCGAGCTCGTGGCCAGTCAGCCGCTGGGGCATAGCGGGTCCGGCGGCGGAGGCAGCCCTGAAGACCAGGCGACGGCGGTGATCATGGGATGGCCCGGCGGTGCATGGATCGTCGGGATCGTCGGGCTGCTGATCGTCGGCGTCGCGCTCTACGGGCTTCACAAACACGCGGTGAACAAAGCGTTCATGCGACGGCTCGACCGCGCCGCGATCGGCGCGGATCTCGAAAGCGTCATCGAGCGCGCCGGCCAGGCGGGCTACGCCGCTCGCGCGATCGGCGCCGTCATCGCCGGCGTGATGCTCGTGGTCGCGGCGGTACAGCACGACCCACAGGAGGCCGTGGGGCTCTCCGGGGCACTCGCGGCACTGCCCAAGGAAAGCTGGGGCCATGCGATCCTGTGGTTTATCGCTCTGGGACTCGCGCTCTACGGGGCGTTCTGCTTCGCGGAGGCGCGATACCGACGCGCCACGTGACATGACGTGGACCGCCGAGGGCGGCCGGGCGGTGGGGCGCACTGACACGGGGGCAGTGGAAGCGACGGCCTTCGCGGCCGTCAGGCGGCGTTCAGCCGATACACGTGGAAGAAGTTCGTGGGCAGGAAGGTGTGGGCGGCCGACCGGGTGAAACCGGCCGCCTCCATCCAGGCATCCACCTGCGCGGGCGTGATGGCGAAGGACTGGTGGCCGTCCGGCCAGTGGCCTTCCTTGAAGTCGATGACGACGACGCGACCGCCCGGGCGCAGCAGTTTCGCGAACTGTTTCAGGTACTCCGCCTGGTTCGGCAGGTGGTGCATGGTGTCGCAGATGAAGATCAGGTCGACCGGTTCGGGCAGCTTCGGGTCCGTGTCACCGGCGACGATGGTCTCGATCGTCCGGCCGCCGGCGGCCCTGGCTTTCTTCGAGACGATGCCGAGGAGTCCGGCGTCCACGTCGACGGCATAGACCTTCCCGCCGGGACCCACCGCTTCGGCCAGAGGGAGCGTGAAGATTCCCGTGCCGGCGCCGAGATCCGCCACGCGCATCCCCTCGGTGATCCCCAGGACGCCGATCACCCGCTCGACCTGGAGCGCCGCGACACGCTCCGGGTTCTCGAGCGTCTGCTGATATTGCCGGGGATCACGCTGCTGCGCGTCGGCAGCGGCAATGACGGCAAGGACGAATGCGAAGCTCGATAGGAAGCGCTGCGGAGAAACAGACGTCATCTGGTGTACCTCGTTTGCGTGCATGCACCGGCACGGCCTGTTCCCACTTTAACAGCAGGTCCGCGGACGCAGGGTCGGGCTCAAGCGGCGGCCCGATGACCGGCGGCGGCATCGGATAGGGAGTGGCTTTCGAGTCCATCAGTGATGTTCCGTCTGACCCGCGGGACGCGCCGACTCCAGCTCAGGATTCGGAGGCCGGCACCACTTCGCCGTCGCGGATCTGCCGGTCCTCGCGCTGGGCGTCGATACGCGCTGGGCGAGCAAGTGCAGCCATCGCGGTACATCGCATCGCCCACGATCCCCGACTCGCCCAGCATGATCGACTGCGCGCCTGATGGCCTGCATCCCGGAGGCGCCTACCATCACGCAATCTATTCCATTGGATCCAAGAACATGGATTCAGTGCGGCTGGCAGAGCTGCAATTCGTCCCAACCCCCTGTAATTCGGCCCTGGAACTTCGGCACGACATTCGGCACAGCGCGTGCTCAATAAACATTCGCCAGGGTGAAACGCGACCCGGCGCGACTAACCGCTCTTGCGGCAGAGGTCGCTGTTCCATGTACCTGTCGTTGTCATGTGTGGTCGCGGGGCACCTGGAGAGATATGCGCCCTGCGGCACGGAGGTTAGTTCATGCAGAGAGTATTGTTCAGGATGGTTCTCGCCCTGGCCCTGGCCATTGCGAGCGCGCCGGGGCTGCTGGCGCAGGAAACCACCGGCTCCATCGAAGGAGCCGTGAGAGATTCGGGCGGCGCGGTGCTGCCCGGCGTGACGGTGGAGGCCACGGGTCCCTCCGGGACGGTCGTCGCCGTGACGAATGAGCGCGGCGAGTTTCGCTTCCCACGGCTGCCCTCGGGCCAGTACACGGTCAAGGCGGCCCTGCCGTCGTTCCGCGAGGCGGAGGCGACGGTCAACCTTACCATTGGCGCCACCAGGCGAGCGGACTTCACGCTCCAGATTGCGGGCGTCGCTGAGACCATCCAGGTCACGGCCGAGACGCCACGCATCGACCTGACGTCGGCGCAGACTTCGACGAGCATCTCGCGCGAGCGCATCGAGTTCGTCCCGCGCGGCCGGGACTTCACCGACGTCGTTTCGCAGGCCGCTGGCGCCACCAACGAATCGCAGGCGGGTGGCATCTCGATCGACGGCTCGTCGGGTTCGGAGAACCGCTTCATCATCGACGGCATCGACACGACGAGCCCGCAGGTCGGCACCAACGCCGTGCCGATGCGCGCGGAGTTCATGGAAGAGGTGCAGGTGAAGTCAGCTGGCTACGCCGCGGAGTTCGGTGGCTCGACCGGCGGCGTCATCAACGCGATCACCCGCAGCGGCACCAACAACTATCACGGCACGATCCTGGCGGATTTTCAGGACAGCAGTTGGAGCGGTGACGAACGACCGATCCTTGTCGACAGCACGACCGCGAACACGTTCGAGTACATCAACGCGCGCAAGGACGACGAGACCCGCATCGATCCGGGCTTCTCGCTCGGTGGCCCGATCCTCCGCAATCGTCTGTGGTTCTTCGGCTCGTATCAGCCCGGGATCCGCACGACCGAGCGCACCGTCTCGTTCCAGAATGGCGTCACGAATACGTTCAACCAGGACTTCCAGGTCCACTACGGTGCCTTGAACGTTACCGGCAATGCCGGCTCCAAGGTGCTGTACCGAGTGGGCGCGAATTTCTCGCCGTTCGAGACCGAGCGTTCGCTGCCGACGCAGACCGGCCGGACCTCGCTGACGAGGGCAGAGGACTACCTGCAGGGCACCAAGGGAGACCGCCGCACCTACTCAGGGTCGGTCGACTACCTGCCCAACTCGCGTGTGGCGCTGTCGGCGCGCGCCGGACGCTTCCTCACCGACCAGGAGAGCACCGGGGTCAACTTCCCCGGCATCATCCACAACATCTCGACGGTGAGCACGGCTGCCGGCCTCGCGGCGCTGCCGGGCAACGTTCCCCGGACCTCGGGCTTCCTGTCAGACGTCCTGGTTACGGGGGCGACCGCGCGGGACGAGTACATCCGCGACTATCTCGGCGTTGACGGAACCTTCTACGTGCGGGCCGCCGGCGAGCACCAGATCAAGGGCGGCTTCCAGACGGAGCGGATCGCGAATGACGTGCAGAGTGGCTACAACGCGGATCGCATCCTTTACTACGCCGGTCGACCCTACAACGCCGTGTCGTTGGGTCAGTCGGTCCAGGGGACATACGGCTACTTCCGCCTGTTGAACATCTCGACGCTCGGCGAGGTGGAGAGCCGCAATCACGCCCTGTTCATCCAGGACACCTGGCGAGTCAGACCGAACCTGACGCTGAACGTCGGACTCCGCGCGGAGCAGGAGAAGGTCCCGAACTTCGGTGAAGGCCAGAACACCGCCATCGATTTCCCCTTCAGCGACAAGCTGGCCCCGCGTCTCGGTGTCACCTACGATCCGTTCTCGGACGGCCGGACAAAGATTTACGCCTCATGGGGCAGGTACTTCGATGTGATGAAGTACGAGTTGCCGCGCGGCTCGTTCGGCGGCGACAAGTGGGTCGATTACTTCTTCACCTGGAACAATCCCGACGTCGGCGTCAACTCGGCGGCCTCATGCGCCACCGGCACCAACACGGTGTCGGAACGGCCATCGTGCCCGGGCGGCAACTTCATTGAGTCGCTGGACCGCCGGAGCAACTCGGCGGCCAACGGCGGCGAAGGGATCGATCCGAATCTCAAGCCGATGGAAGAGAACGAGTTCCAGCTTGGCTTCAGCCGCGAACTCAACTGGGGCAACGTGGTCCTCGGCGCGCGCTACATCCGCAAGGATCTCGTGCGCACGATCGAAGACGTCGGCGTGCTGCAGTGCTCCGGCGGGTCCTGCGGCGAGACCTTCTTCATTGCGAATCCGGGCGAGGGCATTTCCCTCACCCTGGCGGATGCGCCTGGCGTGCCAGGGTTCCCCAAGGCGGAGCGCCAGTACGACGGTCTCGAGCTGACGTTCGATCGCCGGTTCAGCAACAACTGGGGGCTGTTCGGCAGTTACACCTACAGCCGCCTCTACGGCAACTACTCGGGGCTCGCCAGCTCCGACGAGAACGGTCGTACGTCACCAAACGTCAATCGGTTCTTCGATCACATCGAGAACACGTTCGACCGCAACGGCAACCTCGTGCTGGGCCGACTGGGTACCGATCGCCCGCACCAGTTCAAGGGGCAGTTCCTCTACCGGTTCAACTGGGACATGACGCTGGGTCTGAATCAGAGGCTCTCGAGCGGCATTCCGATCTCGGAAGAGGCGCTGGTTGGCGCGAATGTGCCGTTCTTCCCATTCGGACGCGGTAATCTCGGCCGCACGGACGTGGTCAGCCAGACCGACCTGTCGCTCTTCCAGGATGTGCGGCTCGCGGGCACGAGCTTCCGCGTCGGCGTGACCGTG
>JACDDJ010000270.1:0-1619 GCA_013817065.1 Acidobacteriota bacterium | reverse complement strand
GGATACGGTGACCCGTGTTGACAACACGCGAATGACCGGATCCCTCCCCTTGACCAGCCAGCAGTTCTTTGCCGGCTTTGACTACGAGAGCATGCTTCAGGCGCGGCCGAACCTGCTGGACCCGAAGTATCTGCAGCCGAACCAGTTCCAGGCCCCGCGCGAGGTCCGGTTGCTGGTGCGCTGGGAGTTCTAACGCACGGCGACCGGCCGGGCCTCAGGCCCGGCACCGTGTGAGCACGCGAAGCGGCAGGCCCTCCGGGTCCTGCCGCTTTTTTCGTTACGGCTCACCGCTCACGCCCGACGACGGCATCGCGCCGCGGGAGGCGGGTGAGAGCGTCGAGCGTCGCCGGCCAGTCCGCCAACGGGCTCACGACCGCTGACGAGACCGGGGTGCCGGCGAAGGCGCCGGCGACCGAGCCGAGGAGCGCCCGCGCCCGACGCTCCTCACCGAAGTCACGATCGAAGAGCGCGAGCACGACGTTGATGAGCGGGTGCGCCCGCACCTCCCGCGGCAGCGTCCGCAGCAGCGCCTCCGCCGCCTCGGCCCGACCCGCACGGCGCAGCGTCTCCAGCCGCCAGGCGGCCGCTTCTCCGTCCCGACGCAGGTCGAGCCGCCGCGCCGACAGGTCGAGCGCCCGCTCGATTCGGCTCTGCTGGTTCGCACGGATCACCTGGTCCAGCAGCGCGTCCAGGTACACGGTGGCGTACCGACCGGCTGTGCCGGTCAGGCTCCGGCCCAGAAAGCCTGCGCGCGGTGGTGGAACCACCTGACGAGCCTCCGCCGGGCTCCACTCCGCCGCGGGCACCAGGTGCGGCGCGGAGTCACGCCACGGAGGGGTACCCAGTGCCTTCGCGAGTGCCTCGTCACCGAGCCGCGACGTTCGCCACAGCCAGAAATAGACTCGCCAGGGGTTTGCGCCAGGAAGCGTCTCCAGCCGCTCGAACGGCACCACCGTCAGGGTCTCCCCCTCCGCCCCGGACGTCGCGTAGAACGGGTAGCGGGCCACGTCAGCCGGTTTCAGCGGCGGCCAGCGGAGATTCATAATGTAGGTGGCGACGGGTGTTGGATGCTGCAGCAAGGGCGGCAGGTTGATAAGGAGCGAGGCGGCGACGACCGCGGCGAGCCCCCACCGTGGCAGCGGCGCCAGCGCGGCGAACGGCGCCAGGAGCGGAACGGCCGAGAGTATCAGCCGTGGGCCCCATCCCTCCATGCCGTGCCAACCCCAGTAACCTGCCGCCACCGCCAGCTGAGCGAGAAAGACGAGCACCGCGGCGATCCAGGCGCGGCCGGCGACCGATTCGAGGAGGTCCCGACGCAGCCGGACACCCGTCCAGGCGACGAGCACCATCGCAGGCCAGAACAACAGGAATCCGCGGTTCGGACCGAGCAGCAGCCGCCACATGCCATCGAACCAGGGATGCGTGAACCGATCGTCCGGATACCCGCCGAACAGCCGTCCGAAGCGCGCGACTTCGAACGCCGCCCAGACAGCGAGCGGAGCCGCGGCTCCAAGCCCAGCGCGGAGGAGGGCCTGGCGCGTCCGTGCGGGCCGGCGAGCATCCAGGAGCGGAAGCAGCGTCAGCGGTGCCGCGAGTACCAGGCTGCTCTTCGCCAGCAC
>JACDDJ010000269.1 GCA_013817065.1 Acidobacteriota bacterium | reverse complement strand
GTTTTGCGCTACGCCACCATCGGCCTTGGATCTCCCGGGATGATCGCGCTCCAGGCCGCACTGTTTCTGGGGTTTGCCGGGATCAGTTTCGCTATCGCGATGCGTGCACTGATGCGGCAGGAGTAGTGGCAACGCCCGATTCTGGTGATGAGGCGGGCGACATACAATGTCGCCGATGGCATTACTTGTCGCCACCCTGATCGCCTTTCAGCAGCCCGCACCGCCGGCCGCAACACCAACGACGGCTCGCCTGCAGGTGTTTCTGGACTGTAACGACTGCTTCGCCGACTACCTGAGGGAGGCAACGAAGTTCGTCGATTTCGTTCGCGATCGAAGCGAGGCCGACGTTCACGTCATCATCACCAGCGTCGGCACCGGGAGTGGCGGCCGTGATTACGAACGGCGAGTTCTCCTGGCGAATCATTCGCGGCCTGTCGATCTCGGCAGAGGCAAACGCGTCGCGAATCCGCGACCAGCTTTCGCTGCGCAGCCGGGGAGCGACACCCGAAGAAGTCCTGTTGCGATTGCGAGAGCTGCAGAGTGGATATGAGTACGGCTTCTCGATGAGCTGACGTATACCTTCGGCTCGATCTTCAGCAGTATCGTCAATCCACGATTCGGTCAGTAAGGGGCCGACTGCTCCATGCGACCAATCCGGCGAGGGACGCGACGACCGTCCAGAACAACGGTTTCGACCATGGCAAGATGCGGTACGGATATGCGGCGCTTCGTGTTTTGAGAGACGGCGAGTCGCACCGCCTCAGGCGGTTCGACGCCGAGGCTGACCACCAGTCCACAGACGATCGAAGCCGTCAGCCGGTTTCGCGCGGCGGCGCTTGAACGCCGATGCCGCGTCACAGGCCGAGTCGGTCTCGCAACGTTTTGGCTCCCGCACGACTCGCGTATAGATGCGTCTGCGCGACATCTTTCAGGTGGATCACGAACCGGCCACCTTCGATGGCGGTCAGCTCCTGAACGAACTCCAGGTTGACGATCGTGCTTCTGTGCACCCGCAGAAACTTCTCGGGATCCAGCGATCGCTCGAGTTCGTCGATGGTGCGGTCCGCCACGTGCTCCCCCTCCGCCGTGTAGATCACGGCGTACTTGTCTTCGGCACGGCAGAAGATGATGGCCGACGGTTCGACGAGCGCAATGCGCGCTCCGGTGCGCACCGGGATCCGCCGGAATGCTGGACGGGTGCGGTCAACAGCCTGGAGCAATCGATCGAGCCGTTCGTCATCCAACGTCGGCGCACGCGGTGTGAGTCGCGCCAGCGCCCGCTCGAGTCGGGCCGGTTCAACCGGTTTCAGCAGGTAGTCGACTGCCTGCTCCTCGAACGCGCGCACCGCGAATTCATCATGGGCGGTGATGAAGATGATACGAGGTCGAACCTGCAGCCGCGCCAGCACATCGAAGCCTGTCAGGCCGGGCATCTGGACGTCGAGGAACACGAGATCAGGTCGACTCTCGTCGATCAAGCGACATGCGCTTTCCCCGTCGGCCGCTTCGCCGATGACGGAGATTGAGGGATGTGTTTCGAGCAGTCGCTTGAGGCGCTTTCGCGCCAGCGGTTCGTCGTCCACGACCACGGCGCGCAGGCTCATGGCGACACCCCTGGCGCAAAAGAGATGTGCACTTGCGCGCCGGCGTCCCCGTGCCGCAGCGTCAATGCCGCCGACTTTCCGAACGTACGGCGCAGGCGCTCACGGACATTACTGATGCCTTCGCCGATGCCGTCGCGGCGGCCTTCCCCGATCCCGGTGTTGTCGACCGTGATGTGGACGACCGCGCTGTCCTGCCACGCCCGCACGCGCACGGAGCCGCCGCCAACGCTGGTTGCGACGCCGTGCTTGATGGCATTCTCCACGAGTGGCTGAAGAAACAGCGGCGGTACGCGCACGCCGCGCAGCCCCGGCTCGACCTCCACGCTGCAAGACAGCCGGTCGCCGAGCCGCTCCTGTTCGATCGCCAGGTAGCCCTCGACGATCGTCAGTTCCTCCTCCAGCGTGACGAGCCCGGCGCGTGGCGCCTGCAGCGTGTAACGGAACAGCGCGGACAGCTGCAGCGTCATCGCTTCGGCCCGTTGCGGGTCTTCGCGGATCAACGCTGCAATGGAGTTCAGCGTGTTGAACAGGAAATGCGGATTGATCCGCGCCTGCAGCGCTTCGAGCTCTGTTGACAGCACGCGCGCGCGCAGGTGGCGCACCGTCGCAAGCACGAATCCCACGATGACCGCGATCGTGGCCCCGATCGCCCAGCTCACGACCGGCTGTTCGCTCTTGAACGACTCCGGGAACATGAACGCGCAAAGCCGCCGCGCGACCTCGGCGCCAGCCGCGCCGCACACGAAGAACTGCACGGTGATGACGAGACGTGACCTCCAGCCGTCCGTCGCGGGAAATCGAGGGACAACGACCGAAGCGCCAGCCATGCACGACAACCCGATGGTGTGCGAATAGATGCTGGCGATCAGCAGGTTCATGGCAAATGCGTCGTCTACGGCCGTCATGACGAGCGACACCGGGATCGCCACCAGCTGGCCGATCAGAACCGTGCGACCGATGCGACGCGCTATCGGCTCGGGCATCAGAATCGCGCCACCACGCCCGCCGCGACGGAGCTGGAGAATGGCGCAAACGAGACGACCGCTCGCGCGGGACCGTGCAAGCCGGTTGCACGCACGTGCACCTGCAGGCGTCTTCGCGCGCTCCATGTAAGGGAGGGCACGAGCGTCCACCCGCCGTCATCGACGTTTGCAATCACAATCAGCTCAGGAACCAGCCGGGCATCGGCGTCGGTGCGAGCCACCCGCGTAAATACATGGTTGCGCCGTGTCGGCTGAACCCCTGGTGCGCGGCGCCCGCCGAGTACATCGCTCCACTGCGCGTCGCTCAAGCCGTGGCCGTTGCGATGGTACTCCACGACCACATTGACGCCGCGTGCGAACGTGTACTGGATCCCAGCCGCGGCGTTCAACCTGCCCCCGGGTCCCTCGTCGACCACCATCGCGTCAATGTGCCACTCGAGCTGCTGCCCGATGACGTGGGTGACGGTGCCGCCAAAGGACGGACGACGCCGGCGGATGCCCGCCGCAATGGCTGCGACCTCCACACCTCCGGGCAGCACGCTGCTCAGACGGGCGGCGAGCGTGCGCTCCGCGACCGCGATGGTGAACGACGTCAGTCCCTTGTATGCGTCGGCACGGGCGAGCAGCCGCCCCTCGTTCAACTGGAGCCGGTCGCCGGGGTCGGTGGCCATCCGCGGCGGATCCAGCACGCCCGCCGGTGAGAACCCGTAGGCGACGCCCCAGCGAAGGATTCGCTTGCCGGCTTCGACGTCGAGCCACGAGGCGGCTGATGCGCGGCTGTAGAGCTCGCGCACGCGCAGTTCGGTGTTTCCGTCCGTCCGCACAACACCGGCGAGCGCGCCCGCGACGCGAAGTCGGTCGCCCGCTGTCCACGCTGCATCGGCGGCAGCAACGAGGTGTCCGCTCGTGCTCCAGCCGTCGGCCTCGTTCACATGCCGCTCGGCATTGCCACGCAGCGACGTCGATTCTGCCGTCAGACGAAGCGCGTATGTCCAGGTCGTCTGCGCGGAAGCCGGTGCCGCGCACAGCAGCACCGTCACGGCGATGAAGGCGAGTCGCATGTCAGCCCCCCGCGCGGACGGGGCTGAACATCTTGTCGGGCAGCTCCCGTGGAACGATCGTCAGGATCTCGATGGTGGTGCGCGATGTCGCGCGGATGGCGTCCTGGATCTCGATGCGCGCCAGTATCGGCCGTCCCCCCATGTTGCGTGGCTCGCCGAACGTCGCCGTTTTTACCGGCTTTCCTGACGTCAGGAAGTACTCGGCACGGAGGGGGCGCGCATCCGACTTTCTAACGATATAGCGCACGCGCTGATAGGTCGCGCCCTTTCGTTTTGCGCGCAAGTCCAGGACGACGGCCGGCGTTCCGTCAACCATTTCCATGCCTGCCACCGTGGCGTCGTAATCGGCTGCATAGCGGAGCCGCGCGAGGTCACCGTTCGACACGTTGCCGAGCAGCCGCTGGATAGGCGTAATCCGGATCGGTCGCGCTACCGCCGGCAGGAAGAACCACATATCGTCACCACGCATCAGGAGCGCCTGGCCCTTGGTGCGCGCCGACAGGAACTTCACCAGGCTGTTCTCGCCCTTTGCCGCTACTTCGTACTCCGCTTCTTCAGTGACGCGCTCACCGTCGTAGTTCGTGAGCTTCACGCGTATGACCGACGAATCGAACCCGCCGCGATACGCGTCCGCTCGCGCCAGCAGCCCCGCCGCATCTTCGCGTGCCGCAACCGATCCGACAACCAACAGCGCCAAAGCGCTGGCCAGAATGATCCTGTTCATGATGGAGTTCCTTTCAAGCTAAACGTGCCCGAGCGCGTCAGTGATTCGCAGGCGTGCCGCGCGAGCCGCTGGCAGAACGGCTGCAATGCCCAGCGTGAGCACCATCACCACAAACACCCAGGCGTAGAGGGCCGGGACCACCTCGATGTGCAGCGGAAAGCCGCGCGTGAAGGTCGGCGGTGGCGGCATCTGTATCCGTGCGGCGGTCAACACCCGGGCCAGGGCATAACCCAGCGCGAGCCCCAGCGCCCCACCAATGGCGCCCAGGGTGAGCCCTTCCACCACGAACATCGTCATGATCCGGAGACGGCTCGTACCCACTGCCATCAACGTGCCGATCTCGCGCACGCGCTCCATCACCGTCATCGTCATGGCGTTGCCGGCGCTGAGCACGACGAGCGCGGTGATGATCACGCCGAGGAAGGCGAAGATGCCGCTGAAGAGGGCTCGGACCTGGTGATAGAACGGCGCCAGATCCGACCACGTCTGGATCGTCAGGCCACGGTCACCGGCGCCGAGCCGGTCCAGCAGCGCCGCCAGGGTTGGCATCGTGTCTTCCGTTCGGTTCAACACGACGACGAGCTTCGAGACGCGCGTCGTTGCGAGCAGCGCCTGCGCCGTGTCGACCCGGACGACGAGAGAGCGTTCGTCGAGCTCGCGAACGCCGGTCGTGTAAATGCCGACGATTGTCGTGTCGATCCCGTTGATGGCGCCATCGACGGTGGCGGTCATCAGTGTCAGCCGATCGCCGGGTTTCAGGCCAAGCGACCTGGCGAGGCGAGCTGCTGCCATTGCTTCATGCGCCTGGCCGGGTGCGACACGGCGCCCCTCGAGCATCGTCGGGGCAAATCCCGCGCGGCCGTACTCCTGGTCCGGCTCGACGCCACGCCCGATGACGGCGACCGACCGCTCACCCGTCGAGGCGAGGCCGGTGAAGTCTACCCGCGCAGCCGCCGCCCGTACGCGGCCATCGGTCAGGACCGCACTTCTCAACTGCTCGACGTCCTGCAGTCCATTCGACAGCGGCACGTCGTCATCCTCCGTCGAATGCGCGCCAATCTGCAGATGGCCGACGCCGTTGCGGATCGTCCGCTCTCGAAGAGCGCTGAAATTGGCGGCCGCATAGCCGCCGGCGATCAGCAGGGCCGCGCTGCCGAATGCGATGAGCGAGAGGATGGCGGCGGACCGCCTGCGGTTGCGTCCGATGTTGCGGACGGCAAAGAGGATCAGTCGCATGTGACCCCGTCTTTCATCGTGACAACGCGGTCCATGCGTTCGACCAGTTGTGAATCATGGGATGCGAACAGGAAGGCGACGCCGAGCCGGTCGCGGAGATCCTCCATCACGTCCAGCACGGCGGCGCCCGTCGCTGAGTCGAGGTTTGCGGTGGGTTCGTCGGCGAGCACCAGGGACGGCTCGTTCACCAGCGCGCGCGCGATCGCGACGCGCTGGCGTTCGCCGCCGGACAGTTCGTGCGGACGGCGCGGCGCCTTCGCCGCGAGGCCGACCCGCTCGAGGAGATCCGTGACCCGTGTCCGACGCGTCGCGGCACTCGCGCCGGTGAGCAGCAGCGGATACTCGACGTTCTCGTAGGCCGTGAGTACCGGGACGAGGTTGAAGGACTGGAAAACGAATCCCAGACGGTCGCGTCTCACCGCGGCCAGCGAGCCGGCCGACATGTGCGAGACACGCAAATCCCCAAGGGTAATCTCCCCCGCGTCCGGGCGGTCCAGACATCCAACCAGGTGAAGCAGCGTTGACTTGCCGCTCCCGGAGGGTCCCGAGAGGGCAATCAGTTCGCCCTTCGAGACCTGGACGGTCGCATTCCGAAGTGCGGGGACCGTCGTCGATCCGCTGCGGTATGAGCGTGCCGCCGACTTCACATCGGCGACCAGTGTTGTGTTCATGAGTCCTCCTCGAACCTTGCGGCCGTGTGGTCGCTTCGAGAAGGTTAGTGGCGGGAAAGCCAGTGAACTGACGGTCCGATGAACGGTCATTACGGGCAGATCGGTGACACGGCATGGGCGCCGTGCGACAGGAGCTGGCGTGCCTCAACGACCTCGAGCTCCTGCGCTACTCGGCCTTGTGCGCCAGGTGCGTCCGGCCATCCTTCATCTTCGTGATCTTCGCGTCGGGGTGCGTCCAGTCGTCGTTGGACCCTTTCTTCTTCCGGTGCCGATCGATGCGCGCCAGGTC
>JACDDJ010000268.1 GCA_013817065.1 Acidobacteriota bacterium | reverse complement strand
CCTCAGGATCATGGGCGGCATATGAGGGACGAGATCCACTCGCCACCGCACGGAGTGCCGTGTGCTTCTCCTGTTCGCGTTCGGAACCGCCGCAGGCGGCGGCCGACAGGGAGAGCGCGAGGACGGCCAGTGTGCGGCGAGGGCTGAGCTTCATGCCCAGCAATGGAGCAAGGACGGTGCCGCTAAACTGTGCCGTGGAAGCCGCGTGTCGGCAGCAGCTTACATGGATGGGATGGATGTCCCAGAGGGCCTGTGACTTTGGCTACACACCGAAAGAAGGCCGGGGACCGGCCGGCCCCGGCGGCAGCGTCGGTCGCTGATGCGAACCTCGCCGCGGCGGCGCTCCTGTACGACATGGCGGCGCTGCAGCCAACCGAGCGCAGCCGATTCGGCTACAAACGAGCCGCAAAGGCTATCGCAGGACTGTCGGTTCCGGTTGCAGATCTCGTCGCTGCCGGCATCCTGCGAGACGTCCCCTTTGTCGGCCCCTCGAGTGAGCGCATCGTCAGCGAGTTTGTGACGGGTGGCTCCTCGCCGACGCTCGAGGCCGCGATTGCCAGGACGGGAAAGCCCGCGCTGGTTGAGGAGCAACGCGCATTGCGGGACGGCTATCTCAGTCACGCGGTGATGGCGCAAGTGCTGGCGACTCCCGCGAAAGAAGGGGTCGTCACGACGGCCGACTACCGCGGCGACTTCCAGATGCACTCAACATGGAGCGACGGCACCGAGACAATCCAGACCATGGCGGACGCGGCGATGAACCTGGGACACAGATGCCTGGGCATCACCGATCATTCCTACGGCTTGCCGATCGCACGAGGCATCTCCATGGAGAAGGCGGCGCGCCAATGGAAGGAGATCGACGCGCTGAATGCCAGGTGGCAGGGATCGTTCCGCGTGTTCAAGGGGATCGAGGCGAACATCCTGGTTGACGGCAGCCTCGACGTCCAGCCCGATGAGCGGAATCTCTTCGAGTTCGTAGTGGCGTCGCCGCACTCGCAACTTCGCCGCAAGGAGCAACAGACCACGAGAATGGTGAACGCCGTGAAGGCTCCAGGCGTTGCGATCCTGGGGCACCCACGCGGACGGATGTTCAACAGCCGTCCGGGCATCTCAGCCGACTGGGACGCGGTGTTCGCGCAGGCTGCGAAACGCGGCGTCGCGATCGAACTCGATGGCAACTGGCATCGCCAGGACATCGACTATCGGCTGGCCGCACATGCGCTCGCGGCGGGATGCATCTTCGCGCTCGACAGCGACGCGCACTCGACCGGTGAGCTTCGCTTTAGCGAGTATGCGATCGCACATGCGCGGCTCGCAGGTATCCCGGCCGAGCGGGTCATCAATTGCTGGAGCGACGAGCGGCTGGAGGAGTGGATGCGCGAGCGGCGCGGAAATAGCGCGAAGCCGGCTCGTGCCCGACGTGCGGCGCCAGTGCGGCGGACGCCTCGATGATTGCGTCCAGGTCGATACCGGTCGCGATGCCCAGGCCATGGAGCATGTACAGGAGGTCCTCGGTGGCGAGGTTCCCGGCCGCGCCGGACGCGTATGGGCAGCCGCCGAGCCCACCGGCGGACGAGTCGAACGTCGCGATCCCAAGGTCCAGGGCCGCCAGCACATTCGAAAGGGCCGTGCCGCGGGTGTCGTGAAAGTGAAGGGCGATCCGGTCGAGCGGCACACGCGCGGCGACGGCGCCGACCACCTGGGGTATCTGTCCGGGGTGCGCGATGCCGATGGTATCGCTGATCGCGACTTCGAATGCGCCCATCGCGATCAACGCTTCGGCAACGTCCGCCACGCGATCTGGCTCGACCTCCCCCTCGAACGGACACCCGAAAGCAGTGGAGAGATAAGCGCGGACCCGCAGGTCGAGCGTCCTCGCGCGATCGCATACCGCCCGATAGGTCTCGAGCGATTCCGAGATGGTCTGGTTGATGTTCTTCTTGCTGAAGCTCTCCGATGATGCGGCGAAGATGGCCACTTCAGCGACACCCGCGGCATGGGCCCGCTCGAGCCCGGCGAGATTGGGTACGAGCGCAGTGTAGCGGGCGCCCGGCCGACGCGTGATTCCTGCGAACACGTCCGCCGCGTCGGCCATCTGAGGGACCCATTTTGGGCTGACGAACGCGGAGACTTCGATGACTGGACACCCGGCCGCGCTCAACCGATCGACGAACGCGACCTTGTCGGCCGTGGAGATCCCTGCCGTCTCGTTCTGGAGGCCGTCACGTGGCCCGACCTCGACGACCGTGACGCGGGAGGGGATCTTCATGATGCGAGGTGGATCAAGGTCACACCGGCCTGGACGAGCTCGCCCGTGCGGCACGCGACGCTCTCGACCACACCGTCCGATGGCGCTCTCACCGGCAGCTCCATCTTCATCGCTTCGAGCACGAGAAGGGTGTCGCCCTTCTTCACCGCGTCACCGGGCGCCACATTGATGCGGATAACGGTTGCCGGCATCGGCGCAGAGAGCGAGCCCTGGTGCGCGGCGGTCTTTCGGCGTCCCTGTCGTTGAACCTCGAACTCGAAGACTTCTCCGGCGATGAATACCCACCGCGTGTCACCGTCGGCAACCGCCCAGGCGTGCCGTGGTTGCTCAACCGGCGCGCCATCTACCAGGACCTCGCCTTTACGTAGCTCGACCCGGTAGTCCGTGGCGCCGGCGCGGAGAGTGATGACGTCAGCCATCAGCGTCCCCACCTGTGAATGGCCGTCCACGGATCGTGCGAAGCGGCCGTGGGTTCGGACGTCGTGGCAGCGCGTGCGGACGCCGATGACGTCATCGCAGTCGCAGCCGCCGCGAGTGCCGCGGGTGTCGGCGCAGCCGCTGCCGTCAACTCTTCGAGGTGTTCCTCGATGAAGCCGGTGTGGAGGTCGCCGCGGCGGAACGCCTCGTGATCGAGCGCGCGAATCAGGAACGGAATGTTGGTCCGGATCCCGAGCACGGGATAGCGGCGCAGGGCCGCGATGGTGCGGTCGATCGCCGCGCCGCGCGTTTCCGCCTGAACGATCAGCTTTGCCAGCATCGGATCGTAGGTGACCGGAACCTCGCCTCCTTCGACGACGCCGGAGTCGACGCGGAGACCCGGGCCGGAAGGCTCCCGATACAGAAGCAGCTTTCCGGCCTGTGGCAGAAATCCGTTTGCCGGGTCCTCGGCATAAACGCGGCACTCGATTGCATGGCCGCGCTGCGAGAGTTCCTCCTGTGTCCACGGCAGCGGCTCGCCGGCCGCGACGGCCAGCTGCGCGCGCACGAGATCGACACCGGCGATCGCTTCAGTCACTGCGTGTTCAACCTGGAGACGAGTGTTCATCTCGAGGAAGTAGAAGCGTGCCGCGTCGCCGCTGCCTTCGAGCAGGAACTCGACCGTCCCGGCATTACGGTAGTTGACGGCGCGCGCGGCCGCGACTGCAGCCTGGCCCATCTGCTCGCGGACCCGTGGAACGACAGCGGGGGAGGGGCTCTCCTCGATCACCTTCTGGTGACGACGTTGAACGGAACACTCGCGCTCGAAGAGATGGACGACGTTGCCATGGGAGTCGCCGAAGACCTGGATCTCGATGTGGCGCGGCCGGTCGACGAGGCGCTCGACGTAGAGGGTGCCGTCGCCGAAGGCCGACTCGGCCTCGCGTCGCGCGCCGGCGATCATTTCGGCCGCCTGCTCGGCCCCTCGCAGCGCGCGCATGCCTTTGCCGCCGCCACCGGCAGAGGCTTTCACCAGGGCAGGGAAGCCGATCGTTGCGACAGATTTCAGGATGCCCGCATCGGATTGATCTGACGGTGTCAGGCCTGGCACCACCGGAACACCAGCCGCCTCCATCAACTCGCGTGCGTCGATCTTGGACCCCATGCGAGAGATGGTGTCGGCCGTTGGACCGATAAATACGAGTCCGGCTGCCTCGCACGCAGCGGCAAAGCTGGCGCGCTCGGAGAGGAAGCCATAGCCGGGATGCACGGCGTCCGCGTTCGCCACCTTCGCGGCGGCGATGATGGCCGGGATGTTGAGATAACTCTCGGACGGCGCGGCAGGACCGATCCTGACGGCCTCGTCCGCGGCGAAGGTGTGAGGGGCGCCGGCGTCAGGATCCGAATAGACCGCAACCGTCGCCAGGCCGGCCTCGCGGCACGCGCGACTGATCCGGATGGCGATCTCGCCGCGGTTCGCGATCAGGACGCGGCGGAGGGTCATGCGCTCCAGTCCGCCTTCCGCTTCTCGAGAAACGCGAGCATGCCGTCCTGCCCCTCCGCGGAGGCGCGGTGCCGCGCGATCGTTTCGGCGGTGTGTCGCGCCATGTCGGCGGGCGGATGTCCGGCGACTGCCGCGATCATGCGCTTGGCTGCAGCCATCGCCTCCGGTCCCGAGGTGACCAGTTCCTTGACGTATGCGTCGATTGTCGCGTCGAGATCCGCAGCCGGCACGACAGCATGGACGAGACCGATGTCGCGAGCGCGGGTGGCGGAAAAGCGAGCCGCCGTCAGGAACAGTTCGCGAGCCGCCGAGATCCCGATCTTCTGGACGGCGAATGGCGAGATCACTGCCGGCAGTATCCCAAGCTTCGCCTCTGTAAACCCGAAGACAGCATCCTCCGCGGCAACCACGATGTCGCACACGGCGGCGAGGCCGGCGCCGCCGCCAAGGGCCGCGCCGTGGACCCGGCCGATGAGCGGCAGCGGGAGCGTGTCGAGCGCGTTGAACATCGCCGCCATGGCGCCGGCATCGCGGAGGTTCTCTTCGGCGGTGTAGTTGACCATCCGCGACATCCACGTCAGGTCAGCTCCGGCGCAGAAGGTCTTGCCCGCGCCGGCCAGCACCGCGACGCGTACACCGGCAGGCGGCGACGTCGTCGCCCAGACTGTGAGCTCGCCGATCACGCCCTCGTTGAACGCGTTGCGAACGTCGGGGCGGTTGAGGGTGACGCGGACGACAGGTCCGACCTGGTCAATCGATATCAGCGGCATGGGGACTACATCCGGAAGATCCCGAACTTCGGGTCCGGGGTGGGTGCGTTGAACGCAGCCGACAGGCCGAGTGCGAGGGCCGGGCGGGTTTCGGCCGGGTCGAGGATGCCGTCATCCCAGAGGCGCGCAGTCGAGTAATAAGGAGAGCCTTCACGTTCGTACTTATCGAGGATGGGCTGCCTGATGGCGCTCTCGTCCTCGGGGCTGAGGTCCTTGCCCTCGCGGGCGAGCTGATCGCGCTTCACCGTGGTGAGCACACCGGCCGCCTGTTCACCGCCCATCACAGAGATACGGGAGTTCGGCCACATCCACAGGAAGCGTGGTTCGTAGGCGCGGCCACACATGCCGTAGTTGCCGGCGCCGAAGGATCCGCCGATGACGACAGTGAACTTCGGGACGACCGAGTTGGCGACGGCGTGGACCATCTTCGCGCCATCCTTGGCGATGCCGCCGCGTTCGTACTGCCGCCCGACCATGAAGCCGGTGATGTTCTGCAGGAACACCAGCGGGATGCCGCGGAAGTTGCAGAGCTCGATGAAATGCGTCGCCTTGAGCGCAGACTCTGAGAAGAGCACTCCGTTATTGGCTACGATGCCCACCAGGCAACCGTGCAGCCTGGCGAACCCGGTCACGAGTGTCGTCGCGTAGCGCTCCTTGAACTCGTCGAACCGCGAGCCATCAACCAGCCGAGCGATCACTTCGCGGACGTCGTAGGGTTTGCGCGTGTCGGCGCTGACGATCCCGTAGATTTCCTTCGGGTCATAGGCTGGATCCTCCGGGGTCGTCCAGTCACCCGGGATCCGCTTGACCGTGTTGAGTGTGCCGACGACCGTGCGCGCGAGATGGAGCGCATGGTCATCGTCTTCTGCGAAGTAGTCCGCCACGCCTGACAGGCGCGTGTGGACGTCGGCGCCGCCGAGTTCCTCGGCCGTGACCTCTTCACCCGTCGCCGCCTTCACCAGCGGCGGACCGCCCAGGAAAATGGTTCCAGTACCTTTGACAATGATGGTTTCGTCTGACATCGCCGGGACATACGCGCCGCCGGCCGTGCACGAGCCCATCACGACCGCGATCTGAGGGATGCGCTCCGCCGACATGCGGGCTTGGTTATAGAAAATTCGTCCGAAGTGTTCGCGGTCCGGGAAGACCTCGTCCTGCAGCGGCAGGAACGCGCCGCCGGAGTCGACGAGATAGACGCACGGAAGCCGATTGTCGAGGGCGACCTGCTGCGCGCGAACGTGCTTCTTCACCGTCATCGGATAATAGGTGCCGCCTTTGACCGTCGCGTCGTTCGCGACAACCAGCACCTCACGGCCGGAGACGCGGCCAATCCCGGTGATGACGCCTGCCGCCGGTGCGTCGTTATCGTAGAGGTCCCACGCGGCAAGCGGGGAGAGCTCGAGGAAGGGTGACCCGGGGTCCAGCAGCTTGTCGATCCGCTCCCGGACCGGCAGCTTCCCCTGCGCGCGGTGCCGCTCGACGTACTTGGGACCGCCGCCCTGGCGCGCCGCGGCTGTTCGTTCCTTCAGTTCGGCGACCAGCCGCTCCATCCGCTCCGCGTTGGCTCGGAACTCGGCTGAGCTGGCGTCGATGTGGCTATCTAAGGTGTCCACTAGGGCTATCCG
>JACDDJ010000267.1 GCA_013817065.1 Acidobacteriota bacterium | reverse complement strand
ACAAGCGATGTTGCCTGGCGCGCGCCGAGGCGACCCGACCCGCGCTGGGACAGATCGCGGGCCCTGTCGCCGGATAGCCCCACCCGTGCTCGGCTGATCTGGCCGCCTGATCTCGTGGTCTATACTAGTGGTATATATCCTGAGGAGATCTCATGACCACCACCGCCAAACTGTTCAAGAACGGGCGAAGTCAGGCCGTGCGGCTGCCTCGCGAGTTCAGGTTCGAGGGGGACCGCGTCAGAGTTCGCCGCGCCGGACGAGGCGTGCTGGTGGAGCCGATGTTCACAGACGTCTCGGCGTGGTTTGCCGAGCTCGACCGCCTGGCCTCCGAGCCCTTCATGCCGAAAGGGCGTCAACAACCCTTGACGCCCCAGCGAGACGGGTTCGATGACTGATTACCTGCTTGATACGAACGCCTGCATCGCGTTGATCAACGGCAGTGAGGCCAACGTCCGCCGAAGATTTCAGCGCGCGGTGGCACGGGAGAGCGTCATTCTGCTGTCCTCCATCGTTGCGTTCGAACTCTGGTACGGCGTCGCGAAGAGCCATCGCAAGGAGAGCAACGCCGTGCGGCTCGACGCGTTCCTTGCCGGCCCTCTCGAGTGGACGCTGTTCGACGAAGAAGACGCGCGGGCGGCGGGAACTATCCGGGCCGAACTCGAGGTTGTCGGCAAACCGATCGGTGCCTATGACGTGCTCCTGGCCGGTCAGGCACGTCGACACTCCGCAACGCTGGTGACGGCCAACGCCAGGGAGTTCGCGCGGGTGTCGGGTCTGAAGTGGGAAGACTGGGCCGCCTCTCGGCGCTGATTCCATCACGGCCACACCGATGAATTTGATCTCGAGCCTTGTCGATCGAACGTCGTCATCCCAGGCCAAGATAGGCGCGTCCAGCTCCGCGTGAATCTCGCGAGTCAGCCGGATTCAAACGGAAGCCCCAAGCCGGCCGAGACCGTGGTGCATCGCGCGGAAGTGGTTGATCGCTTCGCCGACATCGTCCGGCAGGTCCAGATCGAACAGCCGGGCTCCGCGGCGAGGAGATCCTGGGGCCGACAGACACGCGCCGCGATCTTACCTCGGAGGCCGCCGACGAAACGGTCGCGGCTGACGCCAGGCTAGTGCTTCGCGCGCAGGCCGCCGACCGCCACCTCGACGTGCTTGTTGAACTCCACCGGCTTGCGTCCTGTGAGCTCGCGCTGGATCAGCGACACCGGGATCAGGCCTGCCGCGTTGAACTCCTCCAGGAACGACCGCAGCGAGAACCGATCCCCGAGCTGCTGTGCGCGCTCCCTGATCAGTTCATCGATGAGATACTTTCCCGTGACGTAGCTGGTGCCATAACCCGGCTGCCGGAGGTACAGCTGCTGCTCGAAGCCAAGCAGGTCGAGATCGGGACGCATCCAGCCGCGCGGCGTCCACTCCACCTGGAAGGCCTTGGCGGCCTTGATGTCGAACTGGTTCGCCTGCGCGTAGAGCGAGGCGAGCCCGCGCGCGCAGCGCTGCGCCAGCATGATCCAGACGATCTCGCGCGCCCGCGGATTGTCGTCGTAGTAGCCGGCATGGAGGATCAGTTCCTCCATCGCCGTCGCCATCCCTTCCGAGCGGCTGTCCCACACGTTGAACAGCGTTGCGCGGCGCCGGATGGAGCTCGCGTGCGGACGCTCCTTCATCCACGCGTGATCGAACCAGTGGTAGAAGTGCGCGAACAGCGTCATGGGCTCGTAATGGCTGGCGATGCCGAAGAAGTTGCGGCGCTCGAGCGGAACGAAGCTTCCGACGTGCTCACGCAGCGCGGGTTCGAGGTACTCGTCGACCTGCAGGACATCCTTCTCTTTCAGCCACGCCATGTATTTCGAAACGGCGGCACCGGCTCGCTGCTGATACTCCTCGGATGACGCGGCGGCGGTGAGGGGAGGCAGATGACGGTTGCGATGCTCCTCCAGCTTCAACGACGCATGCGCGCGTGCCAGCTCGCGCTTGAGGATCGCGACCTCGTCATCCCACGTCAGCGGCACGAGATGGACGTTGCGAAGGCTCCAGTCGTAGTGCTCCTTGCCGATCCCGGACGGGCCCTTCTTCGACGGCGCCTGGCGGTCGAGCCACGTCACGAACCCGGTGGTGGCACCGCGCGCCGCTGCGATCGCTTTCGTCAGGTCTGGCCCGGCGTCCGCGACGCGCGTCGCGAGCGCGTCGAGGTCGGCGATCTGCTGCTGCATCGTTCCGGTTCCGGTGATCCACAGATCGCGCCCGTTACCGGTCAGATTCGCGCGCGCCTGAGCGAGCAGCGGCGGGATGCCCCGGAGCTGGGTGGCAAGCTTCGACTGATCTGCCGTTGAGAGCGGGAACGCGTAGGTCCACAGCTCGACGAGGGCATGGTGAGACGGCCCTTCATGCGCCGGCGTGTCGCTCTGGCCCGTCCAGAGGGATTTGTAGAACGCTGGATCCCTCGCCCACGGCTGCAGCACGCGCAGATCGAAGTTCAAGCCGTTCATCACGGCGCCCACGAGCGCGTGGTCGACCTGCTGCTCGACGGGCCAGGCAGCTGGATCGATTGCCGCAAGCCGGGCCTGGAATGTCTTCAACCGCGTGAGCTTTCGCGCGAGCGCTGCGGCGGTGTAGTCCGGTGCGCCCTCCTTCAGCGACGGGCGTTCGAACTCCAGAAACTGATCGAACAGCGTCACCAGGTCCTGGTACGTCCGCGCCTGCACGCTGGAGCCGGAGACCATCACCTGCGTGCAGAGAGTGATCGCAACGAGGAGCTGAACGAGTACGCGTGGGACGTGGGGCATGCGTGATTCTACGTGACCCGACGGGTTATCGGCGGCTCGATGTATGACTCACATTACGCCCATGCTTCGAGCCCTTCTCGCTTCCGCTCTGTGGGTCACCACTCTCGCCGCCCAGGGACCGCACCGCGCATTGACCCCTCGCTATCAGGACCTTCGCTAACAGCCTCATCGGTCCCTTCCGCACCAGCCGGACGGTAAGGGAATCGGCCGACCGGGTGATCGTACTCGCTTCGAAGCTGGCAGATGTCTCGATTCTCGAATCCGCCGGCGCTGCAGATTCTTCGCCTCCGGCCCCTCCCCGTGATCAGAACGCTCCCAAAACCAGTGTGCTCTGTCTCGGGTCGGGGTTTGCAAACGCCTGAACCGTGCTTGCCCATCGGTGTGCGAATGTGCGCCACCCGGCGGCTGGCGCGGCGGTCGCACCAGGCGTAGAATCGGCTCGGAGGCGGAGATTACGCAATGGCACGCGCAGCGCAGCGCCTGAGAATGACATACGACGATCTGGTGGCGCTCCCCGATGACGGGCTGCGGCACGAGCTCATCGACGGCGAGCACTTCGTGACGCCCTCGCCGGCTTCGCGGCACCAGATCATCCTGGCGAATCTGTTCCGCCTGATCGGTCCGCATACGCACGCGACGAAGTGCGGCGTCACACTCTTTGCCCCGTACGACATCGTGTTCACTCCGTACGACGTGGTCGAACCCGACCTCATGTATTTTTCACGGGCACGCTACGCCCAGGTGGTGACAGAGAAGAATGCACAAGGTGCCCCAGACCTCGTCGTCGAGATCCTGTCGCCCGGAACCCGCCGGCGGGACGAGGGTTTGAAACGGCGCCTCTATGAGCGCATGGAGGTGGGCGAGTTCTGGATTGTAGATCCCGCGCCCGAGACCATAAAAGTCGATCGCCTGATTGACGGGAGCTACCGCCAGACGACGCTCACGCGGGCGACCGCCGCCACGCTGACGACGCCCCTGCTGCCAGGGCTGAACGTTCCCTTGGCGGATGTCTTCGAGATGCCCTGAAGAGTGCGCCTCGTGTTCGTGCCGAATCACGAACCGGTCCTGATCGCCTCCGCCAAAGGCTCCGGCGAGTCCGCCATGGCTTCAGCGAAGGCGGAAGGTCGGGCCTCTCGTCCTTGACCCCTCCCGCCGACGACGGTATCGTCGTCCCACGCACGGCATGAACTTCGCCAGATCCTCCCCGGCGGCTGACGCGTCGTCGTGACGCGCCGCAATGCATTGGAGGACGACCGATGGCGCCGGAAACCATTGAAATCAAAGTGCAAAGGCTCGAGGAGCGCTTCATGCGCGTTCTTCACGAGCAGGTCATCAGCGACATCGCCACCCTCGGCGGCGAGGCTCGTCAGCCGCAGGGGCCCCAGCGGGCCCGATCAAAGAAGCAGCCCCGGTCGTAGCGGTCCTGCGGTCGACATGCCTCATTGAAGTACGTTTTAGCGTGGCACGGAAGCTCCTGGCAGCGTCCTGAGATCGGAGTAGGCTTACGGCATGCTTCGAGCTCTTCTCGCCGCCATGCTGTGCGTCACCGCGCTCACGGCACAGGGGACCGCACCGCCCATCGACACCTCCAGCTACCAGGACCTTCGCTACCGCCTGATCGGACCCTTCCGCGCCAGCCGGACGGTCGCCGGCGTCGGCATCGCGACGCAGCCGAACGTCTTCTTCGCTGGCGTCCACACCGGCGGCGTGTGGAAGACCGACGACTACGGACGCACGTGGCGGCCGATCTTCGACAGCGCGCCGACGGGGTCGATCGGTGACATCGGCGTCTCGTGGTCCAATCCCGACGTAATCTACGTCGGAACCGGCGAGGGGCTTCACCGCCCTGACCTCGGCGTCGGTGACGGCATCTTCAAATCGATCGACGGTGGCACGTCGTGGAAGCACGTCGGCCTTAGGGACGTCCAGCAGGTCGGGCGGCTGGTCGTCCATCCGACCGATCCGAACATCGTGTTCGTCGCCGGGCTTGGACATCCCTACGGACCGAACACTGAGCGCGGCATCTTTCGCACGCGCGATGGTGGCGCGACGTGGGAGCGCGTGTTCTACATCGACGACAACACCGGCGCCATCCAGGTCGAGTTCGATCCCACCAATCCAAACATCGTCTACGGATCGATGTGGGAACACCGCGAGGGGCCCTGGGAGAACGCGAGCTTCAACGGCAGGAACAACGGGCTCTACAAATCCACTGACGGCGGCACTACGTGGAAGCCGGTGAGGGGTGGGCTGCCGAACGGCGCGGAAGGCGCCGGGCGTATCTGCCTGGGCATCGGCGTCAGCGATCCTAACCGCTTGTATGCCGCGGTGATGTCGCAGACCGGACGAGGCGCCGACGGTCTCTATCGCTCCAATGACGGCGGCGACACGTGGACGCTCGTGAGCAAGGACCCGCGGCTCGGCCTCGACATCCGCGTGCATCCGACGAATCCGGACGTCGTCTTCGTCGGCAACATCGCCGCCTATCGGTCCGACGATGGCGGCAAGACGTGGACGACGATCAAAGGCGCGCCCGGCGGCGACGACTACCAGCGCATCTGGATCAATCCGCTCCATCCCGACGTCATGCTCTTCACCGCCGACCAGGGCGCAGTCGTCACCGTGAACGGCGGACGCACCTGGAGCTCCTGGTACAACCAGCCGACGGCGCAGCTCTATCACGTCACCACCGACAACCAGTTCCCGTACTGGGTCTATGGCGGTCAGCAGGAAAGCGGGGCTATCGGCATCGCGAGCCGCGGCAATGGCGGGCAGATCTCGTTTCGTGACTGGATCGGCGTCGGGGCCGACGAGTACGCCTACATCGCGCCGGATCCCCTGGACTCGAACATCATCTACGGCGGGCGCGTCATGCGCTTCGACAGGCGGACAGGCCAGGCGCAGAACGTCGCGCCGGAAGCGCTGCGCTCCGGCAAGTACCGCATCCTGCGGACGATGCCGCTGCTGTTCCATCCCGCGGATCCGAAGACGCTGTTCTTTGCAACCAACGTCCTGTGGAAGACGACGACGGGCGGACGTGACTGGACGATCATCAGTCCAGACCTCTCGCGCGAGCAGCCCGACGTGCCCGAGAGCATCGGCATCTATCGCACGCCCGAGATGACAACGATGGAACGACGCGGCGTCATCTACGCGGTAAGCCCGTCACCGAAGGACGTGAATATCATCTGGGCCGGCACCGACGACGGCCTCGTGCACGTGACGCGAGACGGCGGCAAGACGTGGAACAACGTCACGCCGCCGGAGCTGCGCGCGTGGGACAAGGTGTCGCAGATCGATGCCGGCCACTTCGACGCAACCACTGCCTACATCGCGGTGAACGCGATCCGCCGCGATGACATGCGCCCGCACATCTACAAGACGCGCGACTTCGGCCGCACGTGGACGCGGATCGTCTCCGGCATCAATCCGATGGGGCCGGTCAACGTCGTTCGTGAGGATCCGAAGAAAGCGGGATTACTGTTTGCCGGTACGGAACGCGAGGTGGTGTTCTCGGCAGACGAGGGCGCGAGCTGGCAGTCGCTGCGGATGAACATGCCGGCGTCATCCGTCCGCGATCTCGTGATCAAAGATGACGACCTGGTGATCGGGACGCACGGCCGATCCATCTGGATCATGGACAACATCGCGCCGCTGCGGCAGGTCGCCGAGGCCGCGACGGCGAAGAGCGGCTTTCTGGTCCCGCCGCCGGTCGCCACGCGCGTGCGGTGGAACATGTTTTCCGACACGCCGCTGCCACCCGAGGAGCCGACCGGGCAGAATCCGCCAGAAGGGGCGAT
>JACDDJ010000266.1 GCA_013817065.1 Acidobacteriota bacterium | reverse complement strand
CGGTGGCACCTCCGGCCTCGGCCGCGCGATTGCCCTCGGTGTCGCCCAAGCGGGCGCGGACGTCGTGGCCACCGGTCGCCGTGAGGCGCTCGTGGGAGAAACCACTGCCGCCATCGAGCGGCTGGGACGCCGCACCCTGGCCCATGTCGTGGACGTGTCGGCACGCGCGTCGATCCAGGCGCTGTGCGAGAAAGTCTGTGACCGGCTCGGGGGCGTGGACATCCTGGTAAACGCCGCCGGCCGCACGCAGCGGCGGCCGACAGCGGACGTAGCCCGGGACGAGTGGGATGCCATCATCGAGACGAATCTGACCGGAACGCTGTACGCCTGCCAGGCGTTCCTCGCGCCCCTCGCCCGCCACCGGCGCGGCCGGATCGTGAACATCGCCTCCCTCTCGTCGTTCGTGGCGTTCCATGAAGTCGCTGCGTATGGCGCAGCGAAGGCCGCCGTCCTTTCGCTCACCCGGAGCCTTGGCACGGAATGGGCCCCGAACGGCGTCAACGTCAATGCGGTCGTTCCCGGCGTGTTCCGCACCGACCTGAATGCGGCCCTGCTCGACGGCACCGAACGTGGACGCGAGCTGCTGATGCGCACACCGATGGGCCGTTTTGGACGCACCGACGAGGTCGTCGGAGCGGCCGTGTTCCTCGCCTCGGATGCGGCGAGTTTTATCACCGGCCAGTCGATCGTCGTCGACGGCGGCTTCCTCGCCTCCGGGGTGAACTCCTGAAACCGATCCGACACCTGCGCTGGTACATCTGTGGCCTGCTGTTCCTCGCGACCACGATCAACTACGTGGACCGCCAGGTGCTCGGCATCCTGAAGCCGATGCTCTCGCGCGAGTTGAACTGGAGCGAGGCCGAATACGGATGGATCGCCTTCTCGTTTCAGGGAGCCTACGGCCTGATGCTGCTCCTCGCGGGGCGCGCCCTGGATCTCATCGGCACCCGCGCTGGCTTTGCGATCGCGATCACCGTCTGGAGCCTCGCCGGCATGGCCCACGCGTTCGCGCGCAGCGCCGGCGGCTTCGCCGTGGCGCGGTTCGCGCTTGGGGCCGGCGAGGCGGCCAATTTCCCCGCCGCCATCAAGACCGTGGCCGAGTGGTTTCCGGTCCGCGAACGCGCCCTGGCGATCGGGATTCTCAACAGCGGATCCAACGTCGGGGCGATCGTCGCTCCGCTCGCCGTGCCGGTGATCGCGCTCGCCTGGGGCTGGCAGGCCGCCTTCCTGACCACTGGAGCCGTCGGGTTTCTCTGGCTCGCGCTCTGGCTCTGGTTCTACCGGCGACCCGAAGAACATCCGCGGCTGGCACCGGCTGAACTGGCGCTCATCCGCGGCGGCCGCGAGGCCGCCGCGCCGCTGCCGCCGGTGCCGTGGGGCATCTCTTCAGCGTCCGTGCGACGTGGGTCTTTGCGATCGGCAAATTCCTCACCGATCCCGTCTGGTGGTTCTACCTGTTCTGGCTGCCAGGATTCCTCGACCGCACGCACGGGCTCAACCTCCTCGAGATGGGGATTCCGCTGATCACGATCTACCTGGCGGCCGACGTGGGTTCGATTGCCGGTGGATGGCTGTCGTCCTCGCTGCTGAAGCGGGGCTGGTCCCTCAACGCGGCACGGAAGACCACCATGCTGCTCTGCGCGGTCGCCGTCGTGCCGGTGATGCTCGTGAGCCGCCTGGGGGACAACCTCTGGGCAACGGTATCGGTGATCAGTCTGGCCACCGCCGCGCATCAAGGGTGGTCCACGAACCTGTTCACGCTCGTCTCCGACCTCGTGCCGGCGCGGGCGGTCGGATCGGTTGTCGGCATCGGCGGGACCGCGGGCGCGGTGAGCGGGATGCTGACGTCGTCGCTGATCGGCTACTGGCTGGACTGGTCCGATGGCGCGTACGGCGTGGTGTTTCTGTCGTTCGGCACGATGTATCTCATCGCGCTGGGCATCATTCATTTGCTTGTTCCGCGCTTCGAGCCGGCCGAGCACCCTCAACCGAAAGGCTTGCTATGACGACTCGAGCCGAAGCTCTTCGAAGTGTCTTCAGTTCATCATCGCCAGCCCTCGTGACGGCGCTCCTGTGTCAGCCATGACGAACACCCTGACGCCGACGCTACGAACCGATTGCCGCTGGGACCTGGTGGCGCTCGGCGAGGTGATGCTGCGACTCGATCCCGGCGAGGGGCGGGTGCCGACGGCGCGGAGCTTCCGGGTGAGCGAAGGCGGCGGCGAGTACAACGTCGCGCGCGGCCTGAAGCGCTGCTTCGGGATGAACACCGCGCTCGTCAGTGCCCTCGTGGACAATCCGGTCGGCCGGCTCGTAGAGGACCTGATCTACCAGGGTGGGGTCGATCAGTCCCACGTGCGCTGGGTGGCCGACGACGGGGTGGGCCGGACCGCTCGCAACGGGCTGAACTTCACCGAGCGCGGGTTCGGCGTGCGGGGCGCCGCCGGCTGTTCCGACCGCGGCCACACCGCGGTCTCGCAGCTGCAGCCGGGCGATATCGACTGGGAGCAGATTTTCGGCCGCGAAGGGGCCCGCTGGTTCCACTGCGGCGGCATCTTCTCGGCGCTCTCGGAGACGACGCCGCTCGTGGCAGCCGAGGCCATCACGGCGGCGAGGCGGCACGGCACGATCGTCTCCTACGATTTGAACTACCGTCCGTCGCTGTGGCGCTCGATCGGCGGCCGCGAGAAAGCGCAGGAGGTCAACCGGCGGCTGGCCCCCCACATCGACGTCATGCTCGGCAACGAGGAGGACTTCCGCGATGCGCTGGGGCTCGAGATCGAAGGGCTCGACGCGCAGTGCTCTCAACTGGATCCGCGGCAGTTCCGCCGGATGATCGAGCAGGCGCTGGCCATGTTCCCAAACCTGCAGGTCGTGGCCACGAGCCTGCGCGTCGTGAAGTCCGCGTCCGTGAACGACTGGGGCGCCGTCTGCCACCATGCCGGCGCGTTCCACGAGGCCACCCCGCGCAGGGACCTGGCGGTGCTCGACCGGGTCGGGGGTGGCGACTCGTTCGCCGCCGGTTTCATCTACGGCTTTCTCACCGGGCAGGGAGCGCAGCGCGCGGTGGAATACGGCGCGGCGCACGGCGCCCTTGCGGTCACGACACCCGGCGACACCAGCATGGCAACCCTCCGGGAAGTTGAAGCCCTCATGGGCGGAGCTGGCGCGCGGATCCAGCGCTGACGCGCGGAGGAACGATGGACAAGGCGGCGGTCATCCGGCAGCTCGGCGCCATAGGCGTGATTCCGGTCGTGCGCGCCGCGTCGGCGGCCGAGGCGCTCGCCGCCGTGGCCGCGATCCAGGCCGGCGGTCTTCCGATCCTCGAGATCACGATGACGGTGCCTGGCGCACTCGGCGTCATCGAAGCGGTCGCGCGACGCTACGGCGACCGCGTGCTGGTCGGTGCGGGCACCGTCCTCTCGGCGGAAACGGCACGCGACTGCGTCTCCGCCGGCGCCCGCTTCATCGTCAGCCCGGCGCTGAGCGTGCGGACGGTGGACTGGTGCCGCAGCGCGGACGTGCCGGTGCTGCCTGGCGCGCTGACGCCCACCGAGGTGCTGAGCGCGTGGGACGCCGGGGCGGATTTCGTCAAGGTGTTCCCGTGCGACAGTGCGGGCGGCGCGCAGCACGTGAAGGCGCTGAAGGGTCCATTTCCCCACATTCCGCTGATCCCGACCGGGGGCGTCTCGCTGGAGACCGTCGCCGCCTACATCCGGGCGGGGGCCGCCGCGGTGGGCGTGGGATCGAACTTGGTGGACACGAACGCGATCGCCGCCGGCGCGGCGGAGCGGGTGACGGCAGCCGCTCGCCAGTACGTCGACGCCGTGAGGCGCGCACGTGAGGAGGAACGGGGGCGATGATGGAAATCATGGTGAAGCGGCAGTGGCGCGCGTCTTCCTGGCTGGGCCTGCTCGCGCTGGCGCTCCTCGCGCCCGGCGCCTACGCGCAGCCGCCTGCAACGGAGGGCAGGATCGCCGTCCCCGCCGGTCTGAAGCCCGGTGAATCGGTGCCGCTGATCGGCGAGTGGCTGTACAAGCCCGGCTATCTGGTCCAGGCGAAGGAGCGGCCAGAACTCGCCGGCGAACTGGAGGGGTACGTCCGGGTTCCCGTGCCTCAACTGCTCAACCGTACGCAGTGGTGGCTGGACGATTCCGAAGGATTCAAGACGTTCGAGGAGGCGCGACTCGCGCGACTCGGCTTCGACACCGAGCGCGCTGACGACGGCTGGTACCAGCTGGACGTCTACGTCCCCGTTCTGTCCCGCGGCCGGCACCTGTTCATCGAGTTCGACGGTGTCGCGATGAAAAGCCGCGCCTTCCTGAATGGACGGCTGCTCGGAGAGCACACGGGCATGTTCAGCCGCTTCGCCTACGACTTGACGCCGTACTTGAAGCCTGGCTGGAACCGGCTGTCGGTGTTCGTTTCGATGGAGAAGATCCCGGTCTCGACCCTGTCGCTCGGCCAGGCGGTGACGGTCAACCTGACCGCCTCCAAAATCCTCACCCTGAGCAAGGGCATGTTCGGGCCGCTGTCACCGGATGCCTCCAACCGCAGCTACGACCTTCATGGAATCTGGCAGCCGGTGAAGCTGGTGGTGCGGGACGCCGCCATGATCGACGATGCGTGGTTCATCCCTTCAGTCGATGGCGCTCGGGTGCAGGTCGAGGTGCGGAGCCTCGCGGGCACGCGGCCGGCCGTCGTCAGAGCGCGGTGGACCGAGATCGGGACGAACAAGGTGTTTGCGGCAACCGACCCGCTGCCGCTTGAACTCGGCGCCGAACAGATGACACGGGAGCTCAGGCTGCGCGACGTGCAGCCGAAGCTGTGGACCCCCGCCGATCCGAATCTCTATCGGCTCGATGTGACACTCGAATCCGCTTCGGGTGTCGTGCTCGATCGATGGACCCACAATGTCGGGTTCCGCACGTTCGAGGTTCGGGGCAATCGCTTCTTCCTGAACGGCAAGCCGTACTGGCTGCGCGGCGCAAACCAGCTGCCCTATGGCAAGAATTCCTGGGACCCCGCACTGCCCCGCAGGCTGATTCAGTTGATGCACGATGGTAATCAGCGTGTCACACGCACCCACGCCACCCCTTGGAATGAAGCGTGGCTCAGCGCGGCCGATGAAATCGGTTTGGGGGTCAGCGTGGAAGGCATCCGTCCCTGGGCCCTCGCGGGAAAGGTCGGCGCCACCCCCGCCGACATCTTTGCCCACTGGCTGCTGGAAAACGAGGACGTGGTCAGGCGGGGGCGTAACCATCCGAGCGTTCTGATGTGGACGATCGGCAACGAGATGCTCCTGCGCGACGACGAGAATCTCGAGAAGTGGAAGCAGTTGTCGGAGGTCGTCACCCAGACCCGCCGTCTCGATCCCTTCCGCCCGGTCGTCGCCGATTCAACCTATCACCGGGATCAGGCGTTCTACGACACCGTCCTCAAACCGAATGGCCTGGACGATGGTGACGTGGACGACATCCATCGCTACCGCGGCTGGTACAGCGACTCCCCCTTCGTGATCGACACCTACGCCGACTTCAAGGACCTGACGCCGGGGAGGCCGTGGATCGGACAGGAAATGTCGACCGGCTACCCGGATCTCGATACTGGGCTGCCCGTGCTGCGATACACCCGGGATCTGCTGACGCCGCAGGCGTGGGTCGGGCAGGACGCCTACCCCGGGAGCGACCCAGCGGTGTTTCTCGAACACAACCGCGCCGTCACGAAGCGCTGGGCAGAGCAGCTCAGATATCAGCGGGGCGACCGCACGGCCGGCTTCATGCTCTTTTCGGCGGAGTGCTGGTTTGCGCACAGCTACGATGCGGGTCGCGCCGATCCCTACCCCGTGCACGGGGCGATGCGCGACGCCTGGGCGCCTGTCGGTCTCGCACTGGAGACCGGCCGCCGGCGTTTTCACGCGCGCGAGGAGATCGACACCGCGGTGTTCGTCACGAACGATGACGAGCAGTTTCGGGACCTGCGGGATCTGACACTCCGCGCCAGCTTCGTTGACGCGCGCACGCAGAAAGAGGTCGCAGCCGCTGCGGATATCCCCCTCGCGGACCTACCCTACTACGCGACCGTGCGGGTCCCCGTGCGGATCCGTGTCCCCGCGCTCGCTTCGGGACGCGCCGACATGGAGCTGGTTCTCCGTCTCGCGGGTGCCGAAGGCGAGGTCACTCGCAGCGCCGATCGCGTGGAAGTGTTTGCCGAGATCCGGCGCGCCGCGGCAGTGCCAGGGGCGCGCGGCACCGCGATCGGGCTGGGCCCCCAGCTCAGAAGCGCCGTCGCGAACTCCGGCGCATTCGTGCAGATCACCGAGGCTTTGCCCGCAGGCAAGGAGGTCGCGCGCGCCGTTCTGCTCGTCGGCGGCGACGCTGCACTCGACCGACTGAGGGAAGGTGGAGACCTGCGCGCGGTGGTCGAGGGGGGCGCAACAGCCATCCTGTTCTCGCCGGGCAAGGCACTCGTGGACCTATTTCCCCAGGATGTCTCTGCCGTCCGTGCGGTCACTGGCGAGTACGCGGACCTCGCGCCGGCGCTCGGCACAGCGCTGACCAAAGACCTTGCCGCGCTGGACGTCAAGTGGTGGGGC
>JACDDJ010000265.1 GCA_013817065.1 Acidobacteriota bacterium | reverse complement strand
GACCGAGGGCGGCGCTTCGATCTGCACCACGAGGTCGATGGCGCCCATGTCGATCCCGAGCTCGAGCGAGGAGGTGGCGACGAGACCCCGAAGCTGTCCGGCCTTGAGGCGATCTTCGACCTCGATACGCTGCGGACGCGCGAGTGATCCGTGATGCGAGCGGACGAGGACCTCTCCGGCGAGTTCGTTCAGGGCAGCGGCGAGCCGTTCGGCGATCCGGCGGCTGTTGACGAAGATCAGCGTCGAACGGTGTGCCCTGATCAACTCGAGCAGGCGCGGGTGGATCGCCGTCCAAATCGACTGTCGCGCCGACCCTTGCGACGCCGGTCCGCTCGGGATCTCCTCCGGTTGTCCGAGCCGCGCCATGTCCTCGACCGGCACCTCGATCGTGAGATCGAGCTTCTTCTTCTGCGACGTATCGACGATCGTGACGGGACGATACTCGCGCGTGGCGTCAGATCCGGGTTGCTCCTCGAACTCGTCGTGTACGCTTCTTTCAGGGCTCGCGGGGCCCCACCCCCGCTCGCTGCCGCTGCGCTGCTCGGGGACTCGCTGCTCGCGGCGGCCGCGGGCGCTTCTCTGGATACTCACCGCGGCCGGAATCTGCTGTGGCGTGGTTGTCGGCGTCTCGAGCCCACCAAGGAATCGTGCGACTTCGTCGAGTGGACGCTGGGTGGCAGAGAGTCCGATCCGCTGAAGCGTGCGGTCCTCTCCGATCAGCGCTTCGAGTCGTTCGAGCGAGAGCGCCAGGTGCGCGCCACGCTTGGTGGGCACGAGGGCGTGGATCTCGTCGATGATGACGGTGTCGACCGAGCGGAGGGCGTCTCGCGCGTTCGACGTCAGGAGCAGGTAGAGCGACTCAGGCGTCGTGATCAGGATGTCGGTCGGCGCCCGCATGAACCGGGCACGCTCGGCCGCTGGCGTGTCGCCGGTCCTGACCGCGATCCCGGGCTGGTGAAACACGTCGCCCCGAGCGGCCGCACGGTTCGCGATCCCCGCCAGCGGCGCCCGCAGGTTGCGTTCGATGTCTACGGCGAGCGCCTTGAGCGGCGAAATGTAGATGACGCGGCACCGCGCCTTCACGTCCGGCGGCGTCTCGAACATCAGCCGGTTGATGCACCAGAGGAACGCGGCGAGTGTCTTGCCGCTGCCGGTCGGCGCGAGGATGAGCGTGGACTCCCTCTCGGCAATCGCCGGCCAGCCCTCCGACTGGGGTGGTGTGGGGGCGTCGAAGGAGTCTCGGAACCAGTCGGCGACAGCGGGATGGAAGAGGTCGAGAGGCCTGGCCCGTTTCACCACCCGATGATTTTAGCGTTCCGCATTGCCGGATCGCCCTCTCTCAGTGCAGAATGAGTTATTCAACTCGACATCGAGAAAACTCAGGTTCAGCTTTTCAGCAGCTTTTCTAATTATGGGTGATGCAGGAGAAGGTCTCGTCGACGCGGAAGCGCGAATCCAGGAGCGCATGGAAGAACTGGAAGCCGAGCGGCGCAATCGGGGCGGTGCTGCGCCGAAGATGGATCCCGAGAAGGCCCGTGAGATCGAATCATTGAAGCTGGCGCGGTTGAACTTCACCAAGCAAGCCGAAGCCGCGACCCATCCGGTCCGCAAGCAGCAGATTCAGCTGTCAATTGACGAGATCGACAAGCGCCTCAAAGCGCTCTCGTAATCCGTTCCCCGGCCAGCAAGAGAGCGCCAGCCTGGTGGACACCGGTCGTCGAAAGACGCAGCTCTCGCGCGAGAGCTACACGGTTTTCCCCGTGCGTCCCCGTGATCCCCGTGTCCCCGTGCTGAACATCTCCGTGACCTCCCGTTCAGCGCTTCGCTCGGCGCCGTGAACTCCCGTTCAGAGCTTCGCGTTCGCGCGCGCCAGGATGTCCTTCAACTCGTGCGCCTCTAGCGATTCCTGCTCCAGCAGCTGCTCGGCCATCAGCCGGACGGCTTCCTTGTTGCGGCTGATGATCCAGGTGGCGTGGTCGTAGGCGTCGAGTACGATCTTGCGGATCGCTTCATCGACGCGCTGCGCCGTCGCCTCGCTCACGGTGTGGTGCTTCTCGGACTCGAAGGCGTTCCCCGGCTTGCGGAAGGCGAGTGGACCGAGCGGCGACATGCCGAACTCGCAGACCATGTGCTGGGCGATGTCGGTGGCGCGCTCGATGTCGTTCGAGGCGCCGCTGGTCATGTGGTTCATGAAGATCTCTTCCGCGACGCGCCCGCCCATCAGAACGGCCACCTGCGTCTCGAGATACCCCTTCGTGTAGGTGTGCCGATCCGCCTCGGGCAGCTGCATCGTCACGCCCATCGCGCGGCCGCGCGGGATGATGCTGACCTTGTGCAGGGGATCCGCGTTGGGCAGCAGCGCCGCGATGACCGCATGGCCGGCCTCGTGATACGCGCAGTTCACGCGGTCCGCCTCGCTCAGGACGACCGACCGTCGCTCGACGCCCATCAGCACCTTGTCGCGCGCTTCCTGCATATCTGAGTCGGTTACGCAGCTGCGCCCCGCACGTCCCGCAGAGAGCGCCGCTTCGTTCACCAGGTTCGCCAGGTCCGCTCCGGAAAACCCCGGCGTGCCGCGCGCGATCGATCGCAGGTCCACTCCGTCTTCCATCGTGACTTTGCGCGAGTGGACGCGAAGAATCGCCTCGCGACCCTTGATGTCGGGATTACCCACCGTCACCTGCCGATCGAACCGGCCCGGACGCAGCAGGGCAGGATCGAGGATGTCCTGGCGGTTCGTCGCGGCAATGACGACGATGCCGCGCTGGGTCTCGAAGCCGTCCATTTCGACGAGAAGCTGGTTGAGCGTCTGCTCGCGCTCTTCGTGGCTGAGCGAGCTGCCGCCGCGGCTGCGCCCGACGGCATCGAGCTCGTCGATGAAGATGATGCAGGACTTGTGGCGGCGGGCTTCCTTGAACAGCCGGCGCACGCGCGACGCGCCGACGCCGGCGTACATCTCGACAAAGTCGGAGCCGCTCGCGAAGAGGAACGGGACGCCCGCCTCGCCGGCAATGGACCGCGCCAGCAGCGTCTTGCCGGTCCCGGGAGGGCCGACGAGCAGGACGCCCTTGGGTATGCGTCCGCCGAGCGATGAGAATCGGTCGGGCTGACGGAGGAAGTCGACGATCTCCTTCACCTCGTCCTTCGCCTCGTCGACCCCGGCGACATCCTGGAAGGTCACGATGTTGTCGCCGCGCTCGGCGACCCGTGTCCGTCCTGACATCGAGGGGATGCGGCCCGCAGTCGTGCGGTACACGGTGAAGCAGATGAGGCCGAAGAAGGCGAGCCCGGCGAGGACCGCCGGATAGCTGATCGCATTCGGATCCGGCAGTGATGCGGCGTCGACCCGGATATCCTTACGGACCAGGTCGGTGACAAAGCCGGCGTTCGCGGCAAGGAAGTCCTTCGGCGCGATGGTCGTCAGAGTCGAGCCATCCTTCAGCGCGACAGCGATCTGGCGCTCCTCGAAGGTGACCTGCGCGACGCGACCGTTCTCGAGGTGTTGAATGAAATCAGAGAACGCGACCGTCGGCACGGCCGGTGCTGACTTTGCCAGGTAGAGGACGGCGGGCACGCCAGTGAGCAGCACGGCGACCGCGATCAGAATGAGGAGACGAGTCCGCACGCGTGGCAATTCCACAGAAATGTCCGTTTCGGAAAGGCAGCCCGGACGGGAGTGGGAGCATTCGCGGACTTTCGTCAGCAAGCGCTAACCCGTCGAGCGGCGAATCTATAGGTTGATGAAGGGCACTCCGCTGGGGACTGGAATGTGCTCAGATTCTACAACGCGGAGGCTTGGAAGTGGAAGCGAACGAAGGAAAAACCGGAGCTCAGCCGTTAGCGTGGCTGGTCCATTTCTACACCGCCTCGGGTGCTGTGCTGGCCTTTGCAGCGGCACTGGCCGCCATCAATGGACGGTTCCGTGACGCTTTCCTCTTTCTGATCGCGTCCACGGTTGTCGACGCGACCGACGGGATGTTGGCCAGGCGCGCCGGCCTGCCTGCCGCCACCCCCAGGTTTGACGGCGCCAGACTCGACGACATCGTCGACTACCTGACGTTCGTTTTTGTCCCAATGCTCATCCTCTATCTGGCCGGTGACCTTCCAGCGGGATGGGGATTCTGGGTGGTCGCGGCGGTCCTGCTGAGCAGCGGCTATGGGTTCGCGTCGCTGGACGCCAAGACATCGGACTACTTCTTCACCGGCTTTCCCTCCTACTGGAACATCATCGCGCTCTATCTTCACGCCGCCGGGACGTCGCCGCTCTTCAACGCCGTCCTTCTTCTTGCATTGGTCGTGATGGTGTTCGTGCGAATCGGTTATGTCTATCCCTCGAGAACGCCCGTGCTGCGCACCACGACCAACCTGCTGGGGGCGGTCTGGGCGGTCATGATGCTGGCGATCGTGTGGCTTCTGCCTGATGCGCCGCGGGCATTGGTCGTCGCGTCCTTGTTCTTCCCGATCTACTACGCCGCGCTCTCATTCTGGCTGCACGCGCGTCGTCGCGCCGCAACATGACCCGAGTTCGCGACAGGATCGCGGCAGGGATCTTCATCGCGCTCGTCATCGCGAGCACGGTGAGCGTCACGTGGATGCTGCGGCAGACTTACGTCGTTTACAAACTGCGGCGGGGTGTCGGCGATACGTGGTTCCTCGCGGCCAACGGCAAGCCATGGTTCCGGCTCGACGAGCACCGCCGGGACGTCCCCCTCACCCAGATTCCCAAACACCTGCGCGATGCGTTCGTAGCGGTCGAGGACCATCGGTTCTACACGCATCTCGGCGTCGATCCGCTCGCGCTCGGACGCGCCGTGGTTCGCAACTTCTCGACCGGATCGGCCCAGGGCGGCAGCACCCTGACGCAGCAGCTCGCGCGGACGCTGTTCCTTTCCAACCAGAAGACCTACGGCCGCAAGATCCGCGAAGCGATTCTTGCTCTGAACATCGACGCCCAGTTATCGAAGGACCAGGTCCTCGAGCTGTATCTCAACCGCATCTACTTGAGTGCCGGCGTCTATGGCGTGGAGACGATGTCGTGGAACTTGTTTGGGCGGGCGGCCAAGACGCTCTCGCTCGCGGAGTCGGCGCTGATTGCCGGTCTTGCGCGCGCGCCCTCGGCGCTGTCGCCGTGGTCGAACCTGGATGGCGCTCGCGAACGCAGTCATGTCGTGCTCGCACGCATGCGCCAGGAGGGATTCATCACCGAGGAACAGGAGCGATCCGCGCGGCGAGCGCAAATCAAGATCAGGGCCTACCCGGGCGCCAGGGATCCCCGGGCCGGCTACGCCAAGGAGCACCTGCGGCAGCAGTTCCGGGATCGCTTCGGCGGAGACCATCCGCCGGACTGGCAGGTGCAGACCACCTTCATCCCCGAGTTACAGGAGGCGGCCGAGCGTGCGGTTGTGGAGGGGCTGGCCCGGTTCTCCGACCCGGCCCTGCAGGCAGCACTCGTCGCCGTCGACCCGGAGACCGGCGACATCCTGGCGCTCGTCGGCGGGCGCGACTTCCGGGTATCGCAGTTCAACCGCGCGATCCGGAGCCGGCGGCAGCCTGGATCCGCGTTCAAACCGTTCCTCTTCGCCGCGGCGCTCGAGAATGGTTACTCGCCGGTGTCGGTCATCAATGGCCTGGCCAATATTGCCCGGCAGGGGCCCGACGAGTGGGCGCCGCGTAATGCGAGCGGTGATACGCCGGACGCGTTGACCATCCGTGCCGCGCTCGTCGAGTCGAACAATCGCGCCGCGACCGCGTTGCAGCAGCGCATGGGATCCCGTCCGGTGCTGCGGCTCGCCTCCGACGCCGGGATGCTGGACCTGCCGGATGTGCCATCCCTCTCGCTTGGATCCGGGGTGGTGACGCCGCTGGACCTGACGGCCGGGTTCGCGGTGTTCCCGAATGGCGGCTACGCCGTCCGCCCGCGGTCGATCGTCTCCGTCATCAACGGCGACGGTGACGAGGCGCTCGCTAACGACGTCCAGCGCGAGCGCGTCATTTCGGAGCAGTCCGCATTTCAGATGGTTTCGATGTTGAGCGACGTGCTGGATCGCGGCACCGCGTCAGCGGCAAGGCGCTGGGGTGTGAGCTTTCCCGCAGGCGGCAAGACCGGCACAACCAACGAATTCAAGGACGCCTGGTTCGTCGGCTTCACATCCTCCATGGTGGTGGGCGTCTGGGTTGGTTTCGACCAGCCGAAGACCATCGGAAGGGACGCCTACGGCTCGAAGTACGCGCTGCCGCTGTGGTCCGACTTCATGCGACGGACGGCGCAGCGGCGCCGGCCGCAGGCCTTCGAACCGGCGGCGGGGCTGCACGAAGAGCAACTGTGTTCGGTGTCCTACCAGCGTCCGGTGGACGGGTGCCCGGTGTATTCGGAGTACTTGAAGGAAGGGGACGAATCCCCCGGCCGGTTGTGCACTATCCACCAGGGATCCATGAAGCAGCGCGTGCGACGCAGCATCGAAGGTTTTTTCTCAGGGTTCGGGAAGAAGGTCAAAGGCATCTTCCGCTAGCGGTGTTGATCTAAGCTTGGAACGTGCTCTCGGCAGGCGACGTCCTCGACAACCGGTACGAGATCCTCGCGCCACTCGCGGAAGGGGGC
>JACDDJ010000264.1 GCA_013817065.1 Acidobacteriota bacterium | reverse complement strand
CACCCGCCCACAGTCCCTGTCAATCGGCCGGCGGGCCGATGCCGCACCATCAGGTTGACTTCGTCGGTGTCGTTGCCGAAGCGGGTGCCGACCTCGCCACCAACGATCTCCTCATGCCGATAGCGACGCGAGGCAAAGTCGGCCCGGAAGCCCTCCACCACGCCGGACAGGCCTGAGGCGCCGGCTTTCGCTGACACGATGTGGCGGCGTGGCGTCAGTTCCACCTGGCCCTCCTCGATGAATGGGACGCCATACTTCGTATCGTCGTAACCGTAGCTGGCACCGATGAAGCTTCTGGTGCCGGTCCATGCGGCGCCGATGTTGCCGAACCCTGAGCGGGATTGCGTGTTCGCGACCGGGCCCTCAGGTGTCTCGACGTCACTGTTCCGTCGTCCGCTGCCCGAGGCGTGCAGTGCCCAGCGGCCGTTGCCCCAGCGGACGTCCGCGGCGCTGCCGGCGTCCCGCGCGGCGGTGCCGAAGTCGGCGACGAACGCGCCGTGAACCCCCTGCACTGGAGCCGAAGGGATCGTGTCATTGATGACGTTCACCAGCCCACCGATGGCGTTGGCGCCATACAGCAGCGTGGCGGGACCACGCACGACTTCGATGCGCGTTGCGCTGGCCGGGTTCACCGTTACGCCGTGGTCACCCGACTGGCTGGACAGGTCACCGACGCGCTGACCGTCCTCGAGAATGAGGACGCGATCGCCATCGAGCCCGCGGATGACGGGCCGTGACGGCCCCGGACCGAAGGACCGCTCGGACACCCCGGGCTGCTTCTGGAGAGTAGCGCCGAGCGTGGACTCGAGCTCCTTGGACAGCTCCTGCCCGGCGTGCTCCGTGGTCGGTTGATACGACGCGAACTGGTCGCGGGCCGTCGGGCTCACCGAGACCACTTCGGTGTAGTGCACCTCCGTATCGAGCAGGACGTCGAGCGGCGGCGGCGCCGTCGCTCCGATGGTGACGTCCACCCGCAGCGGCATCAGGGCAGGGGCGGCAATGACCAGGTGATGTTCACCCGGAGGCACGGCGGGAATCAAGAACCGTCCGTCACCGTCGGTAGTGGCAATCAGGCTCGTGCCCTCGACGAGAACGGTCGCCTGGCTGACGGGTTTGAGCGAGCCGGCCCGGCGAACCTGGCCGGAGATGGGGGCCGGCTGGCCGGCGGGCGTTGGCGGGGCCGGGAGGGGAGCAACCGGAGTCTGGGCGGCTGCGGGAACCGCGAGCGCGAGCGCCAGGAGGGCGAAGCCAACGCTCCACCGAACGAGAAAAGACATGCGAACTCCTTTTGGGTACGGAAGGCCTCCGCCGCTGTCGCGGACCAGGAGGCAACACTACAAATCGAGAGGATGCGCGGACGGCCGGAGGCTGCCGCGGCTCAGGAGTAGTGCTGGGAAGGCGGCGCGCGAGCCGGAAGGCAGTCAGCGCCAGGGTCGCGACGCGCACCGGAGGCGCGTGCCGCCAGTCGGCTGCCAGCATCCGCCGGCGCGACAGGCGAGCTCGTGGCGGAAAATCCGGGATTGAGCGACCTCAGCCAGTGACAGATCGCGCAGTGGTCCGGGTGAGCGGTGTCGCCGACCGGCGTGAAGACGTGCTTGGACTCGTCATGCGCCTCGGCGCTCCCTGGCGCGCAGATCTCATCGTCCTCGGCACGGTGAGGCAACTGCCACATCGAGACGAGCAGGAGGAGTGCGGCAACAGCGCGCGACGAGCGGCGAAGCCAGGCCAGGGTCATGAGCGTTCAGATTAACATGCGGGGGACATGTTTCCCCTGAGCGACGTGATCCCGTCGCGGACCCGGCCGACCCGACCGCTCTGCTAGAATTCAGCCTTCCTATGGCCAAAGCGAAGGCAACGAAGCCTGCCGGCAAGGCTGCGCGCAGCTACGTCCACCAGTCCGATACCGTGCCGATGCGGCCCGAGATCGGCACCCAGGCCAACTTCAAAAAGAAGAAGGCTCCGAAGAGTTATCGCTACGACTCATCGCTTTCGCCGGCGCTCGAATGGGATAGCGGGACCGGTCGAGCCATGGGTGAGTGGCTGCTGAGCGTGATCGAGCGGGCGGCGGCGCTGCCGGCACCGCATGCCTACGAGGTTCCCGAAGTGTTCAGGGATGCAGGCGGCGCGGCCGTGCTCGAAGTGTCCTCGCTTCAGGAGGCGGTGGACCGGCTGAAGCGGCTCGGCAAGCCGTTCCTCGACTGGGCCGGCAAGGCCGAGCGGCTGTCCTTGGACGTGCCAACACTGCCGCTCTTTGTCCACGAGCGTCTCTCGACGCAGAAGATCGTCCAGACGCTGGTCGGCCACAAGGCCGACAAGCAGGTTGACATGTTCGATCTCTTCGGCGATCCACAACGCTCCATCGTCGATCAGACGCTGCACGCCTACGAGTACCCGGACAAGTGGGTGAACCGCCTGGTTCTCGGCGACTCCCTCGTCGTCATGAACTCGCTGCTGCACTACGAGAAGCTGGGCGGACAGGTGCAGATGATCTACATCGACCCGCCGTACGGCGTGAAGTTCGGCAGCAACTTCCAGCCGTTCGTTCGCAAACGTGACGTCTCGCACAATGACGACGAGGATTTAACCCGCGAGCCGGAGATGGTGAAGGCCTACCGCGACACGTGGGAACTCGGCCTTCACTCGTATTTGACGTACATGCGCGACCGGCTCCTGCTCGCGCGCGATCTGCTGACGCCGAGCGGCAGCGTGTTCGTCCAGATCAGTGACGAGAATCTGCATCACGTCCGCGAGTTGATGGACGAGGTGTTTGGGTCGGAGAACTTCATTTCAATCATCACTTTCAAGAAGACGACGGGCTTTGCGACGGAGACTATCTCAGCACTCGGTGACTATTTGCTCTGGTTTTCCAAAGATCGCGGTAGTGTGAAGATCAGAAAACAGTTTCAGGAACAGGCTCTGGCTGGCTCTTGGATTCTCCTGCCGGACGGTTCATACCGGGGCGTCACTCAATCAGAAGCGAGAGGCGAAGTTGCTCTGCCGGCCGGCGCCAGACGTTATGATCCTGGCGACCTTCAGAGTCAAGGCGCGGCGTCGGGTCCGCAGCCCTTCGAATGGGAAGGCAAGACCTACCATCCGAACAGCAACTCACACTGGAAACCGAACTACCCCGGTGGGTTAGTGCGCTTAGGGGTTGCGGGCCGGATTCACGTCGCGCAGAACAGCATAAGGTTTCGACGTTTTTCAAGTGATTTCTCCTATCAGGAGATCGGCAATTTCTGGCTCGATACCGCCACAGGAAACTTCACGGATCCGAAACTCTATGTGGTGCAGACGGGTACCAAGGTCCTTCAGCGCTGCGTCTTGATGACTACTGATCCTGGCGATCTTGTTCTTGATCCCACCTGCGGCAGCGGCACGACCGCATACGTAGCCGAGCAGTGGGGACGGCGTTGGATCACGATCGACACCAGTCGCGTCCCGCTCGCGCTGACGCGCCAACGCCTGCTGACGGCAACCTACGACTACTACGAGCTGAAAGACAGCGAGCGTGGACCTGGCGGCGGATTCGTCTACAAGCGCAAACAGAACAAGAAGGGCGAGGAAGTCGGCGGCATTGTGCCCCATGTCACACTTGAATCCATCGCCAACAACCAGGCGCCTGACGAAGAGATCCTCGTCGACCGCCCGGAGATCGACAGGAAGATCGTCAGGGTCACCGGGCCGTTCGCCTTCGAAGCGACGATCCCTACCCCCGTCGACTGGGACGGCGACGGTGTCGAAGATTCCGGCGAGCAAACCGCTGAGGAATACGGCTCCTTTGTCGAGCGCATGATCGAAGTACTGCGCCGCTCCCCTGTTCTCCACCTGCCGAAGGGGCAGAAGGTCACGCTCGGAAACATCCGGCCGCCCGCCAAGTCGCTGTCGCTGTCCGCCGAAGGGCTCGCGACCGACGGCGAGCCGAAACCGGTCGCATTCGTGTTCGGGCCCGAGAACGGCGCGATCAGCGAAAAGCTGGTGCACGCCGCACTGCAGGAGGCGCAGCTAAAGAGCTACACCCATCTGTACGTGATCGGGTTTGCGATCCAGCCGCATGCGCGCGAGTTCATCGAAAAATCGATCGAGATGGGATTGGTGCCCGCGACCTACGTCCAGGCGACGCCGGATCTGATGATGGGCGACCTGCTGAAGAACATGCGCTCGAGTCAGATCTTCTCTGTCTGCGGGCTCCCTGAAATCAAGGTGGCCCGAGTCAACTCCCAACATCCACCTTCCAACGCCCAACAGGCAACTCCCAAAAAGCCAACTTCCAATTCCCAGACTGCCAACGAACAGCGCTTCGAGGTCGAGCTTATTGGCCTCGACACGTTCGATCCGACAACGATGGATACCGATCATCGTCCCGGCAGCGACGTCCCCTGCTGGATGCTCGACGGCGATTACAACGGCCTCTGTTTCCGTGCATCGCAGGTGTTCTTCCCGAGGACCGCTGCCTGGAGCGACCTGAAGAAATCGCTCAAGGGTGACTACGACGACTCGGTCTGGGATCACCTCGCCGGCACCCGTAGCGCCCCGTTCGAACCCGGCGAGCACCGGCAGGTCGCTGTGAAGGTGATCGACGACCGAGGCAACGAGCTGCTGGTGGTGAGACCGCTGCCTTGACGTTGTACGCTAAAAGCGTACAATCGTACGCGAAATGCGTACAACCAGGGACGTGGGTGCCGTGCTGTTCGGACGGGCGCGCCGGAAGATCCTCGGATGGCTGCTTGGACACCCGGACGAGGCCTTCTTCCTGCGCCAGATCGTCCGGCAGACCGGCCTGCCGGTCGGGTCTGTGCAGCGGGAGCTCGAGGCTTTGACTGCAGCGGGGCTGGTCACGCGCGAGACACAGGGCCGCCAGGTGTACTTCCAGGCCGATCGTTCGTCGCCGGTCTTTCCGGAACTCCAGTCGTTGTTCGTGAAGACAGCCGGCGTCGCGGATGTGCTGCGCAAGGCTGTTGCCTCGATGCAGGACCGGATCGAACTAGCCTTCGTCTATGGCTCTGCCGCACGGGGTGATGTGCGGAACGACAGCGACATCGATCTGATGATCGTGGGACGAGTCTCCTTCGGGGAGGTCGTGGAGGCGCTCGGGGACGCCCAGACGATCCTCGGGCGCGAGATCAATCCGACGGTGTACGCGGCAGAGGAATTCCGGAGAAAGGTGCGTGCCGGTCAGCATTTCGTGACCGCCGTGCTGCGCACGCCACTCGTGTTTGTGACGGGAACACCGCATGACGTTGAAAAACTGGGAGCAGACGAACCGGTGGCTGGTGGCGCACCAGACGTCGAAGGAGGAGATCACCAACCTTCTCGCCGTCGGCGACCGGGATCTGCAGGACAGTCGGATCGAAGCCCTCAGCGCTGACGGGCAGATGGCGCATGCCTACAGCGCGGCCCTGCAGTTCGCGTCGGCGGCGCTCGCGGCGGCCGGCTATCGTCCGGCCCGCGGCGGCGAGCACCACTTCCGAACGATCGACTCGCTGTCATTGACGATCGGCTGGGAGGGGACACGCGTCCAACGCCTCCAGGCGCTCAGAAAGAAACGCAACATCTCTTCCTACGAGCGAGCGGGTGACGTGAGTGAAGGGGAAGCCCTGGAAGCGCGCACGCTCGCCGCGACCCTCCGTGAGCGGGTCGTCGCCTGGCTCGCCGAGAATTACCCGGACCTCATGTAGAAATGGCCGAATTCGAAGTTCCCCAGCCGATCATCTGCTCCCCTTTCGAGGAGCCCGACAAGCACTGGCACCTCGAAGAAGGCGGCGCACCAACCGAGCCCACGCCGGGGCGGCGCCCGGCGCACTACTTCTACCGCGAGCCCGGCCGCGAAAACGAAGAAGGTGCGCCAACAGGGACGCTCATCGAGCTGAAGCTCGCGAACCTCGTGCGCGAGCGGTTGAAGGCCTGGCGCACCGACGGTTACCGCGGCGTCACCGCCACGACCCTGGAGCTGCTCCAATACTGGCGTCGCGATGGGCGCGCGTTCCGGCCGTTCTTCGCCCAGCTCGAAGCGGTCGAGACCATCATCTTCCTGAACGAGGCGCGGCGCGATTACCTGCAGGGCATCACGGTTCCGAGCGACGAGCCGAGCGACAAGCAGAAGGCCGAGCACGGCTACAAGGCATTTCAGCGTTATGCCTGCAAGATGGCCACGGGCTCGGGCAAGACCACGGTGATGGGCATGCTGTCGGCGTGGAGCATTCTCAACAAGGTTCACGATCGGTCGAACGCCCGCTACTCCGATGTCGTGCTCGTCGTCTGCCCGAACGTGACGATCCGCAGCCGGCTTGCGGAGCTCGATCCCAAACTCGGGGACGCCAGTCTGTATCGCAAGTCCGACCTCGTGCCGCCCCACCTGATGACCGATCTCACGCAGGGCCGCGTGCTCGTGACCAACTGGCATCTCTTCGAGCCGCACGGCATCCAGACCGGCGGCGTCACTGCGCGCGTTTCGCGGGCCGGCCGACGGGAAGTCGTGCCCGAACTCATCACGATTGCAGCGAAGAGCACGACTGCCCGAGGACGTCGGTATCTCACCGCCGACGAATACGCGCGGCAGGTATCAGCCGGCCTGATCGAGGTCAGGGACGAGGAGCGCGACGGGGACGGCAACGTCCTCAAGGCCTACGTTG
>JACDDJ010000263.1 GCA_013817065.1 Acidobacteriota bacterium | reverse complement strand
AGATTGCAGATTGCCGATTGCCGATTGACGGATTGCGGATTGCGGATTGACGATTGCGGATTGACGATTGCAAACTCACAGGTGGAACGCGGAGAGGTGGACGAGAGTTGCGTTCACGTCCAGCGCCGCTCCACTGATCTTCAGGCCGGTCAGGCGAAGATCGCGCCCCATCCCGACCGCATCCGCGACGTGGACATCAGATCCGGACGTGCTCTGCAGGAAGCCCTCGGCGACTTTGAGGAGCAGGGAGTCCGAGACGCGCCGTCCTTTTCGTGGGCCCGGTGTCGGATCCCCTGAGTCGCTGGACGTCTGCACCTCGATCGCGTCGACCGCCACGCTGCGAACGAGCTTCGGCAGCAGCCGGCGCAGGGTCGCGGTGCTGTCGAATAGATCGAATCCAACCACCCGTCCGTCAACCAGGAACAACGCACCGGCCTGGCCGGGGACGGGCGCGAGCGCCTCGACGCAGCGCTCGGTGAAGTCGTGGTGGCGCGTGAACATCTCCTCCATCGCCCCGGTGGACGACTCGGCATCGAGGCGCGCCGACATCTGCGCGATATCCGCCCACACCTCCGCCTGGTCCGACTGCCGCCCCGCCGACCGCCGGATCGACTCGGTGACCTGCGTCATCCGCTTCATGCGTCCGCTCGAGTACTGCGTCCGCGGCGCCGCCGCAAAGCTCCGCGACCTCGCGCGCCAGCGGCCCGCCTCCACGCACGACACCGGGATCGTCAGTGCCGCATGCGCGGGGACGAGGATCGTCAGGTTGACGACCCGGTTCTGTTTGGCGCCGAGCAGTTCCTCGCCGTCGAGGATGAGCACCGGCTTGTCAGCCTTGTTGACGACGCTGAGGGCGGGCACACTGCCCTGCTCGGAAATCTCGGTGATGTCGGTGAGACCGTGCGCGAGCGCTTCGTCAAGCGTGAAGTAGGCCGGCGGCGCTTCCGCCGCTGAGGGGCCCAGGAGCGGGAACATGGTGAGGGCTTCGCAGGACGCCGGCGCGCCGAGAGTCACAGCGGAGAGGGTTTGAGCGATGAGGTTCTGCATGCCCCCATTGTTCTGACTGCCCCTGGACAGGGTCGGTCCCACTTCGGAAGACATATTGGCGATTGCGGATTGCGGATTGGAGGTTGACGGCGGCGAGTCGCGCTAGCGCCTGGCGAAGGTTTAGCGTATGACCAACGCTGTCACAGCCTCCCGGTAAGCTGCGCCCATGGCGAGATGCACCGAAGTGGTCAGGCAATGGGAGATCCTGCGCGCGATTGACGCCGTGCGTCACGGCATCGGGATCGCGAAGCTGGCGGCGGAACTCGGCGTCCACACGCGGACGATCAGGCGCGACCTCGATGCGCTCGGGCGCGCGGGATTTCCGCTGTTCGACGAGAAGGTGAACGGCACCAGCATGTGGAAGCTGAAGGAACGGCCGTTCCGCGGACTCGAGTCGATGGGACTCAGCCTGATGGAACTCTGCGCGCTCTACTTCAGCCGGACGATGCTGTGTGCACTCGCCGGGACGCCGCTGCTGGACGATGCGGAGCGGGGGTTTGCGAAGATCGAGCGGGCGCTGCCGACCGGGTGCCGGAGGTTCCTCGACGAACTGCCCCGAATGATGAAGGCCAAACCCCGCGGACGGAAGAAGCACGACGAACGCCGGCTCCGTGAGGTCCTTGGCCGCGCCTTCGACGCAACGCTGCGTCATCGGCGTGGCGCGATGCGCTATGCCTCCGCATCATCTCAGCGGACGAAGGAGTATCTCGTCGAACCGCAGCGCATCGTCTATGCGGACGGCGGCATCTACCTGGTCGCGTGGGTGCCCGCGTATGGCGGGATGCGGACGTTCGCTGCGGAACGCATTGAAACCTTCGCGGTGACAGACGAGATCTTCACCCCGCGTCCACTGCCGGCCGAACCGTTCGCCGACTCGATGGGTGTGAACACCGGTCCGCCAGAGAAGATCGTCCTCGAGTTCGAGCCGGGTGCCGCCGCATTCGTGCGCGAGCGCGAGTGGCATCCGTCCCAGGTGATCGCTGATGGCGAGGACAATCGGGTTGTCGTCACTCTCGACGTCTGCGTCGATTACGCACTGCGCGCGTGGATCCTCAGCTTCGGTCCCGACGTCCGCGTCGTCTCACCGGCGCGGCTTGCGGACACGATCTGCGAGGCGGCGAATCGAACCCGGCAGCGCTATCCCCCGGCGCGCGTCGAACCGCGCTTCTCCATGCTGCGGATGCGCGAAGCGGGTTGATCCGGTGCTGGCGCGGGAGCTTCTCAGGTGCCCCGGAATGCCTTGTCAGAGTGGTTTGCTAATTTGCTTAGCGCTAAGCATAATAAGCCCATGAACCCTACGGATGCGGCGCGTGCGCTGGGACGACGAGGCGGCCAGGCCCGGGCGGCGCGACTGTCCTCTCATGAAAAGAAGGAAATCGCCTCCCTCGGGGGCAGAGCGCGAAGCCTGTCGTTTCATGCCGAGCGCCGGATCCGCGAGAATTTCCGCTACCTGGCAGCAGTCGATGCGCTACGACCTAAGCCAGGCAAGGTGACGCCGATGCCACCAAGTGCTACACTGTGCTACATGAGACGTTGGACGGCGTCGGCGACGGTCGGGGTCAGGGAGCTTCGGCAGAATCTCTCCATCTACCTCGACAGGGTGAAAAAGGGTGAGGCGTTGACGGTGACCGAGCACGGGGCCGCGGTGGCGATCCTGCGTCCACTGCCCACCGCAAGCTCGGCTCTGGAACGCGTGGTGGCGGAGGGTCGGGGCCGCACTCCTGTCCGTGACACGGCATCGCTGCGGAAGACGCCGAGCATCGCTCTTGGACGTCAGCTCAGTGCGTCGATCGCCGACGATCGCGAAGATCGCCTGTAGCGCGCTTCGATGTCGATTGCGTATCTCGACTCGTCGGCGCTGGTCAAGCTGATGGTCCGCGAGGACGAAACGTCAGCCCTCGAAGCCGACCTCGCCGGGCGCGACGGACTGGTCACCTCGAGACTCGCCGAAGTGGAGTGCCGCCGCGCCGCCGAACGCGCCGGCAACCGGCGTCTTCTCCAGCGTGTGAGCGACGTATTCGACTCTATCTACCTGCTCGACCTCACGGCTCCCGTCCTCGCACACGCCGCCAGCCTCCGGCCCTCGTCCATCCGATCCCTGGATGCGATCCACATCGCGGCCGCAATCTCTGTAGGCGACGGCGAGCTCGACCTGATCACCTACGACGATCGCATGGCGGAAGCGGCCCGCGCCAATGGACTGAGGGTCGCGCAGCCAGGCCGTGCAAGCTGACTCCCCGCCTCATCTGTTAGAATTTCCTCACCCCGGCCCACAACAACCCTCGAAGTGGCACTTCCCGGCCACCGGTGCATGCAAATGTCGATGTTAGCCATCGTCCTATCGGTCCTCCTGCAGGCAGTGTCTCCGCAGCCGCAGAAGCCTGCGCCTGATGCCCAGGAAGCGTTCGTGATCGAGCATTCCTTCACCCGCCACCGCTTCGAGAATGACGGCACCGGACGCCGTGAGGCTCGAGCGCGAGTGAAGGTGCAGACCGATGCCGGGGTGCAGACCTGGGGACAGCTGGTGTTCGGTTACAGCGCCGGCACCGAGCGCCTCGAGATCGAATACGTTCGAGTTCGTAAGGCGGACGGCTCCGTGGTGACGACGCCGCTCGACACCGCGGTGCAGGACCTGAGCTCCCCCGTGCAGCAGGTCGCCCCGGTCTATACCGACTTCCGGCAGAAACACGTCACGGTTCCGGGGCTGCGTCCCGGCGAAACGCTCGAATATTCCATCGTCACGACCATCCACACGCCGCTCGCAGCCGGCCACTTTTGGACCGAGTACGATTTCCAGCGCCACGCCATCACACTCGACGAGCAGCTGGAACTCGACGTGCCGGCTGCGCGCTCGCTCACCTTGAAGACGGCGCCGGATGCGGCGCCACAGGTGGCCGAAGCCGGCGGGCGCAAAACCTATCGCTGGACGAGCGCTCACAAGGTGCGAGCACCGGAGAAGGACGCCGAGGCACTCGCGGCGGAAGCCGCGCTCAACCCGCGGCGCCCGGCCGTCCGCGTGACGACGTTCCAATCCTGGGAGGAAGTCGGCCGCTGGTACCAGGGCTTGGAGAAAGGCCCGCGGGCGGTGACGCCCGACATCCGCAAGAAGGCGGAGGAGCTCACGGCGGGACGCAGGACCGAGATGGAAAAGCTCGAGGCGCTCTATGACTTCGTCGCGCCCGGCTTTCGCTACGTCAGCATCTCGCTGGGTATGGGCCGTTACCAGCCGCGCGCCGCCGCGGATGTGCTGCGCGACCAGTATGGCGACTGCAAGGACAAGCACACGTTGCTGGCGGCGCTGATGGAGGCGGTCGGTCTTCGCGCCTCCACCGTCCTGATCAACTCGACCACCAAGGTCGATCCGTCCTTCCCCTCCCCGTCGCAGTTCGACCACGCGATCACCTTCGCTAGTGCGGATGGCCAGGACGTGTGGATGGACGTCACGACCGAGATCGCACCCTTCCGGATGCTGTCGGCGAACCTGCGCAAGAAGCAGGCGCTGGTGGTGCCGGCCGGCGACGCCGCACGCCTCCTCGACACGCCGGTCGCACCGCCGATGCAGACGATGGTCGTGCAGGAGTTCGACGGCGAGCTCGGGCCGCTCGGCAGGCTTTCAGGGCGAGTCAAGCTGAGCGTCCGAGGGGATATGGAGCTGTTGCTCCGCGACATCTTCTACCGGTTGCCGGAAACACAATGGAAAGAGGTGCTCGACGGCGCCAACCAGAGCCTCGGCCTCATGGGCGACATCAGCGACTGGAAGGTCTCGGATCCCAAGGCGACGCACGAGCCATTTGCCATCGAATACAAAGTCTCGAGAACGGGATTTGTGGACTGGACCAAGAAGACCGCTTCGGTCGCGCTTCCGCTCTCCAAGCTGGACATGGTGGAACCTGCTGACAAGTCGGCGGATCCGGACATCGAGTTCGGCTCGCCTGGTTACATCGAGTTCCGCATCAACCTGCGGCTCGGTGAAGGCTACAAAGGCCGTCCGCCACTGCCGGTGTCGGTGAAGCGCGATTATGCGACCTACGGCTCGACCTACAGCATGGAGGGTCAGCAGATCATCGTCCGCCGTAGACTGGACATGCTGTCCGGCACCATCCCGCGCGATCGCGCCGGTGACGTTCGGTCCTTCCGACGCGCGGTGCTTGCCGACACGGCGCAGATGCTCACGCTCGACATTGCCGCGACGGCGTCGGATGCCGCCGCGCCGGATCTCAAGGCGTCCGAGCTGGTGCGCACCGGCTACGACGCACTTCAGAGTCACCGCTACGCGCAGGCAATCACGCTGTTGAAGCGCGCTCTCGAACTCGAGCCGAAGAACAGCATGGCATGGACCTACCTCGGTAGCGCCCACATGCAGCTTCGGGATTACGACGGTGCCCTGAAGGCGTACCAGGAGTTGCTGAAGCTCAATCCGTACGATGAGACCGTCCACAACCAGATTGGCTGGCTGCACCAGGACCGTCGGCGGTATGCCGAGGCCGAGGCCGCGTATCGCAAGCAGCTCGAGCTGAATCCGCTCGACAAGTTCGCCCACCGGGCGCTCGGTGGCCTGCTGGTCGACATGGAGAGATACGACGAGGCCGTTGCCCAACTCCAAAAGGCGATCACGATGGAGCCGGACGTTGCGGAACTGCAGGTCAGACTCGGGACCGCCTACCTCCATCTCGGGAAAAGCGTCGAAGCATTGGCGGGCTTCACCAAAGCCGTGGAACTTACCGGGAATCCAAACACCTGGAACAACGTCGCCTACCAGCTCGCGGTCAAGGGCGTGCACCTCGATCGCGCACTGCAGTACGCCGAGTCGGCTGTCTCGGCCGTCGCCGCCGCGTCCCGCAATTTCACGGTCGATCACTTCAGTACCCGCGAACTCGGCATCGTCCGGTCGCTGGCGTCGTATTGGGACACGCTCGGATGGGTCCACTTCGCGAAGGGCGACCTCGCGCGAGCCGAGGCGCTGGTCAGCGCCGCCTGGGCGCTCGAACCCACCGGCGAGGTGGGTGATCACCTCGCGCAGATCCATGAGAAGCAGGGGCGCAGAGACGATGCGATTCGGATGTATGCGCTGGCGATGAGTGCCGATCGTCCTGTGGCGGACACGCGCAGGCGCCTCGCGACGCTGGCCGGGGGCGACACGGATACGTTCCTCGTCACACTCGATCCCATGAGTGCGCTGCTGGCGCACCGGTCGTTCGCGGTTCAGGGTCCGAAGGGTGCCACCGGGATGGCCGACTTCATCGTTCTTCTCGGCGAAGACGGGCGGTCGCAGGCAGTGAAGTTCGTGAGCGGTGAGGAGAAGCTGCGCCCGATGGACGTCGCGATCCGCGGGATCTCGTTCGGTCCGGCGCTGCCCGACGCCGCGCCCGCGAAGGTGCTGCGGCGAGGCACAGCGAGCTGCACGGCCAAGGGTTGTTCGTTCGTGCTGTTCCCGGCGAGTCACGCCCAGGCGGTGCAGTAGCGGTCAGCTCGCGCCTTTCGAAGACATTCGCGCAATAAACAAGAGCTGACCCCATATAATCCCCATCCATATGGTCGGCACGCAGCTCGGACACTACCGCATCGAGCGGAAACTCGGTGAAGGCGGCATGGGCGAGGTCTA
>JACDDJ010000262.1 GCA_013817065.1 Acidobacteriota bacterium | reverse complement strand
GCGCAACGTCTCGCGCTCCTGCTCGCGTCGATGAAGAACGAGGACGGCCGCATCCTGGTGGACGGCTGGACCGACGGGATCGCGCCGCTCTCGCCAGAGGAGAAGGCGATGGCCGCGGCCGTGTCCGATGACGCGGCGGGGATGCTGCGTGCCTTCGGTGTCGCGGCGCCGGAGATCGCCTACCCGCGACTGCAGGAGGCGCTGCAGTATCCAACGCTGAACGTCCGCGGCATGGCCAGCTCGTTTGTCGGCGCCGGTGCGCGGACCATCATCCCCGACAGCGCGACGGCATCCATCGACGTCCGGCTGGTGAAAGAAACACGCGCCGACGCGATGATCGAAAAGATTCGCGCCCACGTGCGCAAGCAGGGCTACCACATCGTTGACGGTGTGCCGGACGACGCGACCCGGGCCAAGTACTCGAAGATCGCGAGGCTGGCGACCTTCGGTGATGGCACTGAAGCGTTCCGGACATCACCGCTCGATCCGCAGGCGAAGGCGCTCGCGGCCGCGATCCGGCAGGCCACCGGGGTCGAGCCGGTCCACCTGCGGACGCTCGGCGGGACCGTTCCCATCTCTCCGTTCATCCAGGCGCTCGGCTTTCCAGCGGTGCTGGTTCCCACTGTCAACTTCGACAACAACCAACATGAAGAGAATGAAAACCTGAAGCTGACCAATCTCTGGGAGGGCATCCTGACGGTGGCGGCCATCCTACGCATGTAGGGGGACATCACGAGGGTGCGGATCGATACCAGAAGTGCGGTGGGCACTTACAGGTGCGGGTTGATAGTCAAAGTGCGGGCGGAGAACACGGAACTCGGTTCCGCTTTCGCGGAGTGAAAATCTAGTTGCCGGTATTTCTCCGTAGTTACAACGCGTCGCAACCGCGCAATAAAGTTACAACGCGCCGCAACCGCCCAATAAACGGTTCGCCCGGTGCTGGTGTCAGCTAGCAACTTCGACCACAATGGCGACTGCCGACGAGGGTGCGGGCCGAACGCTGACGACGAGGGTGCGGATCGAACGCTGACAACGAGGGTGCGGGTCGATACTTGACGTGCGGTGGCTACCACGCGGGTGCGGGTTGATGCTCGAAGTGCGGACGGAGAACACGGGGGGCGGATGTGATCGCTAGGACGGTTCGCCTCAGAACGGCTGCACTGATGACTGCCGTTCTGCTCACGGCGCCTGGATGCCTGGTGCTCACGGTCAACCCGTCGCACGACCGTGATGCGCTGGTGTGGGAACCGGGGCTGCTCGGGCAGTGGCAGAACCCCGATGACAATGCCTCGCTCACGATCGAACGTGGAGAGTGGCAGTCCTACAAGATCCATTACACGCACACCATCGAGTCGGGGCACGTGACCGGCTATCTCACGACGATCGGCGAGTCACAGTACCTCGACGTCATGCCCGCTCGCGGGGAGGATCGGGGAGCGTTTCTGCTGCCGGTGCACGCCACGGTTCGCGTGAAGTTGACCGCGGGCAGGCTCGAGCTGACGGGGTTGTCGTACGACTGGTTCTTCGATCGGCTCCGCCAGAAGACGGCGATCCCCGGCCTTACGGCCACGTTCGACGAGAAGGAAAATGCGTTGATCGTGTCGCCGACCAGGGCGTTCCGCGCCTGGATCGCGAAGCACCCGGCCGGGAGCGCCGTCTTCGGCGCGAGTGCGGTGTTTACCCGGAAGCCGGGCGCGTAATCGAGGTCACCGCGCCGAACATGTAGTGGAGCGTGACGTGGTCGCCGGCTTCGAGGTTGGCCGGTACTGACTCCGGACCGATCCGCGCCAGGCTGACTTGTCCCTGGGAGTCCGTCGGGTCCACCCAGGACACATCGAGCGAAATCTGCCCGTGGATACTGACCGGCTGGACCCTGGTGACCAGCGCCTCGCGGGTGCCTTTGAGCATGCTTCGAGTGTAAACTGGACGTGCCTCTCAGCGTTTCTCCCAGGAGTTTCTTCATGATGTCAAGAGTTGTCCGGCTGGGCCTTGCTCTCGCGCTGCCCTGTGTATTCGTCACGGCGTCCACCGCGCAAGCGCAGGCGACCGCGACCGCACCGCCGGTGTCCGCGCAGCAGCCCGCCGATACCGCCACGCTGCCAACTGCCCAGTCGATCATCGACAAGCACATCGAGGCGATCGGCGGCCGTAAGGCGCTGCAGGGACACAGCTCCGTCGCAGTAAAAGGCACCATGGAGGTCCCCGCCGCCGGCATCAAGGGACCGATCGAGCTGTATTCCGCGCGTCCCAACAAGATGACGATGAAGGCGACGCTCCCCGGATTTGGTGATCTCACCGAAGGCTTCGACGGCACGACCGCGTGGTCGATCAACCCGATGACCGGCCCGATGATTGCGACTGGCGAGGAGCTGGAGCAGAAGGCCTTCGGCGCGAACTTCGATCGCACCCTCGGCATGGCGGACCAGTACGAATCCATGAAGACGGTCGAGAAGACGACCTTCGAAGGACGCCCTGTCTACAAGCTGGCGTTGACCAGGAAGGGTGGGGCGGTCGATACCGAGTTCTACGACGCGGAGACCGGTCTCAAAGCGGGTTCGATCATCGATGCGAAGAGCCCGATGGGGACGGTGACCGCGACCAGCGTGATCTCCGATTACAAGAAGTTCGGCGACATCCTGCAGCCGGCGGTCGTGAAGCAGAGCGCTTCTGGCACCCAGGTCATTATGACGTTCACTGAGATCGTCTACGACAAGGTCGATCCGGCTGTGTTCGAGTTGCCCGCCCCGATCAAGGCGCTGATCAAGTGATCCTGCGTCGTGGTCTGATCGTCGGCGTAGTTCTCTGGCTCGGGATGGTCAGCCTGAGGGCTGACGTCCCCAAGGGTCTCGAGACCTTCGACGCCGTGTGGACGATCGTCCGCGATACGCACTTCGACAAGACGTTCAACGGCGTCGACTGGGACGCCGCGAAAGCCGAGTTCCGTCCAAAGGCAGCGGCCGCGACGACGACGGCGGATTTGCGGACGGTGGTTCGCAGCATGCTCGCGCGGCTGGGGCAGTCGCACTTCTCGATCCTGCCTGCCACCGAGGACAGTGCCGCGGCCAGGACGGCACCGGCAGGCGCAGCCAGTCCGGGCTTTGACGTTCGGCTCGTCGGCCGTGACGTCCTCGTCACCACCGTTGAAGCGGACGGCCCGGCGGCCGCCGCGGGTGTTCGGATGGGTTGGCGCCTGACGTCCATTGGCGGCAAGCCTGTCGCCGAGATGGTGGCGTCGCTCGAGGACGTCGAGTCGGTCGGAAAAGACGAGGGCCGGGTCGCGGCGCTCGAGGCGTGGCGCATGATCCACGGGCGCCTCAATGGGCCGTCCGGTTCGTCCGCCGACCTCGCCTTCGAGGATGGCGCCGGCGCGACCGTCACCAGGTCCATCACGCGCGTCGCTGAACAGGGCCAGCCCGTTACCGTCGGCCACCTGCCGACCATGTATGTGCGGGTGAACAACGAGACGCGGACCACGCCCGCGGGTCGGACGGCAGGGTTCGTCGGCTTCAATGTGTGGATGGCGTCGGTCGACCGGCCCTTTCAAAAAGCGATCGACCAGCACCGCGGCGCCGCCGGCATCGTCGTCGATCTGCGCGGGAACCCGGGTGGCCTCGCCGCGATGATGATGGGGATCGCGGGTCACTTCGTGCCGGATGCGATTCCGCTCGGTGTGATGAAGACGCGCGACAACGAGCTGAAGTTCACCGTCAACCCGCGCCGCGTCAGCGCCGCCGGCGAGCGCGTTGACGTCTACGCGGGCCCGGTCGCCATCATCGTGGACGGCCTCAGTGGCAGCGCCTCGGAGTGCTTCACCGGCGGGATGCAGTCGCTCAAGCGCGTCCGGGTGTTCGGCCAGCGGTCGATGGGAGCGGCGCTGCCGTCCCAGTTCGATCGCCTGCCCAACGGTGATGTGTTCATTCACGCGACCGGTGATTTCGTCACTGCGGATGGCACCCGCCTCGAAGGCCGCGGCGTCATCCCGGACCAGGACGTCCCGCTGACGCGGAAGGCACTCCTTGCCGGCCGCGACGCCCCCCTCGACGCAGCATTGGCGAGGATCGACAAAATGGTAGATGGAAAATGGTAGATGGTAAAGAGTTGCTGCTTCAGCGAGGTTGCCACAAGCGCGACACTTGTCCATTTACCATCGCGCCATTGGCGCGGAAGCGTTTGGCGCGTAAGCTTGCTCTTCGCGCCAAAGCTCTGCTACACTCCTTGTCGCACCTGCACGAGATAGACATTTTCCAACCCTTTACGCAGGACTTGGGGACCTAACCCCCGATTTCGTATTTCAGGCCCAACCTCGGGAGAAGCAAGTACATGGAGCAGCGCCGGCTGCGTCTCGGTGACATTCTGGACGACTACTGTCCGCGCGAGCGCCGCGTCACGAATCACGCTGTCGTGGCGATGATCGAGGAGAAGGTGCAGCAAACACGCTGTACCACTTGCGACGCGGAGCACGTGTACAAGGGCGCGAAAGAGCCTCGCCGTCGAAGCCGCAAGGATTCGCCCGAGGGCCTGTTCCGGGAGGTGCTCGCGGGCATGCCGGACGGCGAAAGCTCTCAGGCGCCGATTCCTGTGATCGCGTCTAGCGCAGCGCGGGACGACGAGCGGTCGATGGACGAGAGGCTGGCGGCCGAATCGGCGCCGGTGCTGGCCCAGGTCGAAGAACCGGTCGTCACGAAGAACCCGGTGCCGGTGCCTCCGCCGATTGAAGAACCGAGCGAAGAACCGAGGGACGAGGAACGCGGCGGCGCCGAAGACGGTCCGTTTCACCGGCGCCTGATTCGCGCCCAGCTGCCCCGCATCGAAGGCCAGAAAGAAGTCCGGCAGGAGCCGGATTTCTCGTTCCGTACCACGGTCAACGGCACCCGCGTCCCGGCGCATACCCGGGGTCCGCGTGGCGGCGGCGGGTCCCCCTCGGGCGGCCGTGGCGGACAGCCGAACACCAACGGCGGCAATCGTCCGAACGGACGTCGCTTCGCGGGTGGTGGTAGCCAGGGCACACCTGGCGGCCGTGGCCCGGCAGGCCCCGGACGCGGACCGTCCGGTCCTGGGCGCGGACCGTCGGGCCGTGGCGGCGGCAGGCCTGGATTCGGCGGGCCGTCGAACGGCTCCGGGCGCGGCCCTTCGAACGGTCCACCCCGCGGCGGACCGCGTAAGCGTTCGCGGTGATCAGCATGCCGCCCGCGGCACTTCTGTTCCTTCTCGGGTTTGCCTTGCTCCTTCAGCCGCCGGCTCCGGCCCAGGCGCCGGCACCCGCTCCGATCCGCTTCGAGCCGACGACCGGCGTGCCGTCATTCGCGGTGCGCGAACCGGTTCTGCGCATCAAGCCCGGCGCTATCGTCCAGAGCCGGTCCTTCTCGCGGCCCGGCGACTACTACGAGCGCGCCGGCGGCGCATGGCCGGGTGAAGTCGGTCCCTTCCACATCGAAGGAGCTACGCCGGACGACACACTGGTCGTCAAGATCCTCAAACTTCAACTGAATCGTGACACCGCGGTGTCGTCCGTTAGTCCGAACGGGATCAGCGCGGTCGCCGGCGACTCGCGGACGCGGATGCTCAACGATCCGCTTCCGGCGCGACGCTTCGTCTGGCAACTGGATCGCGCCCGCAACATCGGGATCCTCGACCTGCCGAACTCCGCATCCAAGAGGATCGAAGTCCCGCTGCGCCCGATGCTGGGGCGGCTCGCCGTTGCACCGGCCGGCACCGAAGTCTTCGGCGGGCTCTGGCCGGGTAACTTCGGCGGCAACATGGATTCGTCGGATGCGCGCGAGGGCACGACGGTGTACCTGCCGATCTTTCACGACGGCGCACTGTTCTACTTCGGCGACGTGCACGCACTCCAGGGCGATGGTGAGATCGTCGGCTCGGGGCTCGAAACGACGGCCGACGTGACGTTCCAGTTCGATTTGATCAAAGGCCGGAAGATCCGCTGGCCGCGGATGGAAGATGCGGACGACATCATGGTCGCCGGCAGCATCCGTCCCCTGGTGGACGCGTTCCGCATCGCGCAGGTCGAACTGATCGAGTGGCTGGTCGACGACTACGGATTCGAGCGGATGGAGGCCTACCAGGTCGTGTCGCAGGCCGGGCATTCGCGTATCGCCAACGTCGTCGATCCGAACTACACGGTGATGGCCAAGTTCCCGAAGAAGCTGCTCCCGCCAAAGATAAAATAGCTCCCACCTATGACTGATTTCGCTGGCAAGACCGGTCTGATCGTCGGCGTTGCGAACAAGCGCTCCATCGCATGGGCGATCGCGCAGGCGCTCTCGGCCCGCGGTGCGCGCCTGGCGATCACCTTCCAGGGGGAGCGGCTCGAAGAGAACGTCCGCGACCTCTCCGAGAGCCTGACCGATCCGCTGATTCTGCCGCTCGACGTGACCAGCGATGCGCAGATCGCCTCGGTGTTCGAGCAGCTCGAGACCAATTTCGGCGGGCTCGATTTCGTCGTCCACGGCGCAGCGTTTGCGCCGCGCGAGGAGCTGGCTGCGCCGTTTGTCCAGACCAGCCGCGAGGGCTTTCGCATGTCGCTCGACATCAGCGCCTACTCGCTGATTGCCCTGGCACGCGGCGCCAAGCCGCTGATGGAAAAGCGCGGCGGCGGCAGCATCGTCACGCTCACCTACCTGGGCAGCGATCGCGTCTTC
>JACDDJ010000261.1 GCA_013817065.1 Acidobacteriota bacterium | reverse complement strand
ATGCCTTGAGCGGATACCGACATGCTGCCGCGATATGAAACCTCGCTGCTCGGGCCCTGGGCGAGGAAGCTGCCTGCGCGCCCCGTCACCGTGCCCGGTCCGAGCAGCGCAAGCTGCACGAAGTTGCGCCCGTTCAATGGAAGCTCGGCCACCTGCTGTGCGTTGATCAGCTGACCGAGGGAGGCGTCGCTCCGGCGCACCTCGACCTCGGCCTGCTGGCTCACCACCGTCACCTCCGATGTGAGGGACGACAGGCCGAGCACGAAGTCGAGCGCCAGACTGGCCTGCACCTCGAGCATGACCTTGCTGCGCTCCTGCGTGCGGAAGCCCGCCATCGTCGCGCTGACGGTGTAGGTGCCAATTGGCAGCAGGGGCATGGAGTAGCGCCCCTCGTCGTCGGTGACTGCCTCGCGCGCGGCGCCGGTGCCCTCGTTGCGGGCCGTCACCACGGCGCCGGGGATGCCCGCCTTGGATTCATCCTGGACCGTACCGGCGATCGTGCCGACCGACTGCGCGGAGGCTACGGCCGCCGGCAGCAACGCGAGGACGGCAACCAGGACTGTCATGCGGAAGATCGCTGTTCTCATCGGTGCCCACCTGTCTGCTGTGGCGCCTGTATGCGCGGAAACACTTTTCCGGCCCGCTGTTGATATCGTTTACAACGATTTCTCACGATTTTCCTTGGAAAACAGACAGATTGCTCGTAACCTCGCCCGCATCTTGAAAACGATTGCGGCAGACTACACATGCGCGCATCAGCCGTCAAGCTCTTTGCTCGCTCTGGGAACGGGATGCGGTGGAGGTCTGTCCTGAGATGAGGAAGGTGGCAGCGAGGCCATCGGGCGACGGTCAAGGAGACGGCTCTGCGTCGAGTGCCCCGAAGCGCGTCGCCACGATCAAGAAAGTCGCGCACCGTGCCGGCGTGTCGATTGCCACGGTGTCACGGACATTTGCCGATCCGACGTCGGTGAGCGATCAGCTGCGCGTACGTGTGCACGAGGCAGCCCGCGTGCTCAACTACCGCGCGAGCCGTGCGGCGCGCACCCTCCGCGTCGGGACGAGCCAGACCGTTGGCGTTGTCATCCCGGATCTGCAGAACCCGTTCTTCACGGGGGTCGTCCGCGGCATCGACCTCGTGCTCCAGGCGAACGGTTACACGCTGCTCCTGTCGAACTCCGACGAAGACACGACGCGGGAGCACAACATCCTCGAGACGCTTCAGGCAGAGGGAGTGGCCGGCGTCATTTTCGTGCCGATCAACCGCAGCCGCGGCACGTACAGCCGGTTATTTGCCCCGCCTATCCACGTCGTGGCGGTGGACCGGCTGCCGTCGGATCTCGATGCGGATCTAGTCACCGTCGACAACGTCGACGGTACCCGGACCGGCGTGGCACACCTGGCGGCGCTTGAACACCGCGAGGTCGCGCTGCTGAACGGACCGCTGCAGCACAGCACCGCGATCGACCGCGAAGAGGGATACCGGCAGGCACTCGGCGCGGCCGGACTGCCGCTGCGCCCCGAGCTGATTTATCGCGGCGACTTCCGCGAACGCGGTGGTTACGAAGGGATGAAGGCCATGCTCGCGCTGCGGCACCGACCCACGGCGGTGTTCGTCGCGAACAACCTGATGACGCTCGGCGCCCTGCGGGCCCTGCATGAGGCAGCGGTGAAGATCCCCGATGAAATCGCGCTCGTCGGTTTTGACGACATGCCCTGGGCGACGTCGCTGAATCCTCCGCTGACCGCCGTCAGCCAGCCTTCCCAGGAGATCGGCGCGGCGGCTGCGGGTCTTCTGCTCGATCGGATGGCGCAGCCGGAGCGGGCGGTCAGGCATGTGATCCTGCGCACACAGCTCGTCGTGAGAGCGTCATGCGGCGCATCACGCGCGCGCGCTCAGGCGATCCAGAAATAGAGAGCGAACACCGCGGCGGCGGCATACATCATTGGCTGCACGTCGCGCGGCCGGCCGCGAAGCAGCTTGATGGCGACGTACGCGATGAACCCGTAGCCGATACCATGCGAGATCGAATACGTCAGCGGCGTCAGGATGAGGATCAGGAACGCGGGCAGCGCCGTGTCGACCGCGTTGAAGTCGACGCTGACGATCTGCCGGCACATCAGGAAGCCCACCACGATCAGCGCTCCGGCGCTCGCGGCGGCCGGGACCACCGCGACCAGCGGTGCGGCGAAGATGCAGGCACCGAACAGGGCGGCGACCACCACGTTGTGAAGCCCGGTCCGTGCCCCTTCCGTCACACCGGCGACCGACTCGACGTACGAGGTCACCGAGCTCACGCCGAACGCGCCGCCAATCACCGCGCTGATCGAATCGATGGCCAGGATCGACCGCAGCCGGGGAATTCGCCCGTCGCGGTCGTGCAGGGAGCCGGTCTCCGCGACAGCCGTCACCGTCCCGAGGGTGTCGAAGAAATCCACCATCACGAGCGACAGCAGGACCGGAAGCAGGCGCACGTCGAGCGCGCGCCGCACGTCGGCCTCGAACATGGTGTCGAACCGCGGCAGACGCAGCCAGTCACTGCCAGGCCAGTGCGACACACCGAGGAGCAGCCCCGCGGCCGTCGCAGCACCGATGCCGATCACCATGGCGCCCGGCACCCTTCTCGCGAGAAGGACGGCGATGATCAGGAGTCCGCCGAGGGCGAGGATCGGTTCGGCGGCGTGCAGCGAACCGGCCGCCACAGGCGGGACCGCGGCCAGCGGGTTCGCGGCGAGCGCGGCCAGCGAGCCGGCCGGTACGACCACGATCCGCGCGTTTACGGCGCCGATGAACGCGATGAACAGGCCGACGCCGACGCTGATCGCGCGCCGCAGGTCGAGCGGGATCGCCTGCATCACGGCTTCGCGCACGCCGGCCGCGACGAGCGCCAGCACCACGCACCCGTTGAGCACCACCAGGCCCATCGCCGTCTGCCACGACCCGGTCTGCCCGGCGACTTGGAATGCGACGACCGCATTGAGCCCCATGCCGGGCGCAAGCGCCATCGGGAAGTTCGCCCCGAGCCCCATCAGCAGAGTGCAGAGGGCGGCGGCCGCCGCCGTGGCCGCCGCCGCAGCTTCGAACGGAACCCCCGCCGCCGCGAGGATGGACGGATTGGCGAACAGGATGTACGCCATAGTGAGAAACGTGGTGACACCGCCACGGACCTCGCGGGCCGCCGTCGTCCCGCGCTCGCGCAATTCGAAAGACATCATGGCAGGCCGCCGCGCAGTCTATACGACCCGGCACGCGCGGCAAACGAACCGCGGGTCTGGAGCCGGCATTCATGACGACAAGAGCTTCGCGCCAGTGGTCTCGCCGGCGGTTTCTGTCCGGTGCAATGGCCACGTCGGCGTTCGCGACGATATCGACTGGCGCGGGCATGCCGCGCGAGGCGGAGGCCCGTGACCTCGACGAGCTGCAGCGGGGGACGCAGGACCTTCCAGCCGCGGTCCAGGATCGCATCGGCGCCCGGCTCCGCCTGATGCGCGTCGCCCTCGCGCAGGAGCCTGCCGATCTGGTCATCACGGACGGCACCATGCTCGACACGATCACCGGGGAACTGCTGCCCGGCTGGGGTGTTGCGATCGCAGGCGAGCGGATTGCGGCCGTGGGAGACGTCGCGCGTCACATCGGGCCGAAGACCACACGGATCAGTGCCAGAGGCCTGACGCTCGTGCCTGGGTTCGTCGACGCGCACTACCACTGTGAGAGCAGCCGCCTGAGTGCCCGCCGCCACGCGGAAGTCACGCTGCCGCAGGGGCTCACCGCGTACTTCGAGGGCACACACGAGATCACCAATGCCGCGCGCGGGCTGCCCGGTGTCGAGTATTTCGTGCAGGCGGGCAGACGCCTGCCGCAGAAGATCTACCCCTGCGTGTCATCGGCCACGCCGCCGAGCCCGGTCGAAACGACCAGCGGGCACATCGGCTACAGGGAAGTGGCGCTCGCCTTCGAGCGGTGGCCGGAGGAGGCCCGCGGCATCGACGAGGTCATGGACCTCCCCCGCGTGCTCGACGGGTCGGCGCGGCTGCACGGCGTCATCCAGGCCACCCTCGACGATCGCCGTGTCGTCGCGGGCCACGGCAGCCCGCCGCTGGACGTGCTCGACGGCTGGATCGCGGCCGGCGTGATGTCGAGTCACTCCGCGCGGATCGCCGAAGCGATCACGATGCTGCGCAAAGGGGTGCACCTGCAGCTGAAGACGGAGCGCAGCGGCGACATGATTCGCCAGTTCCTCGAACTCCCTCTGCGCGACTGGCGGAACGTCGGCCTCGCCGTCGACGATCGCACAGCCGCGGATCTCCTCGATCGCGGTGGGATGGATTACGAGATCAGGTCGGCGATCGCGCTTGGAATCCCGCCGATCACCGCCTACCAGATGGGCACGATCAACAATGCCGCGCACTGGCAGGTCGCGCACCTTCACGGCGTGCTCGCGCCTGGACGCTACGCGGACATCGTCATCGTGTCGGACTTCGACAAGGTCGTCGTCGATCGTGTGTTCGCGAACGGCCGCCTGGTCGCGGCGAACGGACAGCTGACCGGCCCACTCGATGCGAGCCCGATCCACCCGGCGCTGAGGAACACGGTCCGCCTCTCTCGCGAGCTCCGCGGGTCAGACTTCGAAATCCCCGCGCCGCCGAACCGGAGCGAAGTGCGGGCCTACGTGCTGCCGCTACGGCAAGGGCATGAGCATCGGCTGTTCCTTCTGGGAGCTCGGGTTCGACGAAGGCGCCATCGCCTGGACGGTCCATCACGACCACCATAATCTGGCGGTGTTCGGCGCGACCGACGAGGATATGGCATTCGCCGCCAACCGCTGCGCGGCGATCGAGGGAGGTTACGTGATCGTCAAGGACGGCAAGGTGCTGGCTGAACTGTCTCTCCCCATCGGTGGGCTGATGAGCGACGATGATCCAGTCCGCGTCGCAGATGCCATCCGGCGGCTGGACGCCGTCGCGACCGGGCTGCACCCATCCGCCGCGCTGGCCCACCACCCGACCGATCGCATCACGTTCATGAACCTGACCTGCGATCCATGGAAGTACTCGCTCACCGACAAGGGACTGTTCGACCTCGAAACGCAGCGGCGCCTGCCGGTGGTGTTTTGATCATGAGGATGCGCATGCCCTGGTGGAGCCGGGCGATCCTGGCGGCGGCGATCACGTGGCAAGCGGCAGCGTTGCGAGCCGGGAACGACCTGGACCTGCGATCTGTCGAGCCCCAGGCCGGCGCCGGTGCGCCTCGCCTCACACTGCAGCGGCTCGTCAATCCGGCCTCCAGGATCGAGGTGCACGGCCGGCCGCTCCGCTTCGCCCTCCATGGCCTCGTCCGATTCGACACACTGAACGAACTGTTCGCCTACATCGACGCAGAAGCCGGCCGCTGGACATTCAACACACCCGCGGCGCGCGCCGCGTTCGCCGATGGCCTGATGCGTCGCGGCGTCGAAAGCCGGATCGTCTCCATGGACTCCGAGCTGCCGCTCGAAGTACTCCTGACGCACACGCGCGGCGAGCTGGAGCGCACCGTCTCCGCCGTGAGCACCGAGAGCGGCTCGGTGTTCAGCGGGCGCAACTGGCAACTCACGAACGACGCCTACCGCGATGCTCTGCTGCGCGTGCGCGACCGGTGGAAAAACAACCTGAACTGCTGGAGCGCTTCGTCCTCGATCCCGGGACGAGTGCTGTCGAACTGGCACATCATCGATGAAGGGATCGAGCTGTACGGCGTCAGGTACGACTCGACCGAGCACTTCTGGCAGGCGGTCAAGTACCACCCCGACCTGACGACGGCCGACCTGCGGTCCTTGCTCGCCGGGGTGGCGGCCATCGACTGGCGCCCGTGGCTCGAGAGCCTCCGCGCCAACCAGGAGTTCTACCTCGCCAACGCCTACGCCGTCGAATTCCTCACGGCGAACCTGGCACGCGAGCGCCTCACGTGGTTCGACGCGGAGCTCGCGCGTGTCACGAGCCCCGCCGAACGAGTGAGGACGGCGCAGCAGCGCATCGATCGTGCCCCCGGTGCGCCGCCCCGCTTCTCGTCGATGGACGAAAAGGTGCTCTGGGGGGACCTCGCCGATGTGCTGCATCTCATCGTGGCATTCCACGGCGTCGCGGCCTCCTCACGCACGCCGGCAATCGGGGCGGTGCGCGATGCGCTCATCGCGCTGCACTTCGACGCCGTTCACCTGGCCGGCTACTCACGAGGGCGAGTCGGGTTCATCAGCCCGGAGTTCCAGGCGCTGATGCTCGAGATCTGGAAAGTGAAGTTTCTCGCACTGCCGCGCTTCACCGAGGTGATTCGCTCCACCAGGGGTGTGCGCCTCGATCATTTTCTCAACGACGGTGATTCGCCCGACATTCCGATTCCCGTCTATGTCGGTTATCTCAACCAGATACGGGAGATGGCCCTGGAGGGAGCACGATAACCGATCCAACGATTCGACAGCCACGCACCGCCGTGTGGATTCCGCTGCTGTGCGCACTGGCGCTGCTGGCGTGGACGTCTCAGGCGCTCGCCCAAGAGCGCGTCATTGTCGACGCGACGCCCACGGGAACAATCTCCGGGTTCTTCCTGATTGCGAGCGCGATATTGGTCGGCGGTCCCAGCTTCTGAAGGAGAGAGCCCCACACGTCGTCGTCGCAACGGCCGGCCGCAACAAGG
>JACDDJ010000260.1 GCA_013817065.1 Acidobacteriota bacterium | reverse complement strand
CACGGGGATAGGGCCGACAAACGCGCCGTGACTCATGCCGTAGTAGCCGAGCCGCGCCATGTCGATATCGGGCCGGGTCTCGAGATAATCGACCGCACGAAAGAAGTCCTTCGCGTAGAGGACGTAGCGATCGCGGACCGCCCTCTGCCCCGGTGGTTCAGGCTGACGCCGCTCGAACGTGCCCCAGTAAACCGGATACAGGACCGCCCGACCGCTTCGGATGATGAAGTCGAAGGCGAGGAGATCGAGCTCGGCGCTCGAGGGCACCTCGCGCGCGTGGGAGCTCGGGAAGTAGACCACCGTTTGATATGGCGGCTGGACATGCTTCGGAATGAAAAGGTACGCGGGAATACGCTCGCCCGTAGGCCGCCGCAAAGCTGACGGTTTGCTTGCGCCAGTGCTGCGGTGTGTCGTCGACCGGTCCCTCCTCGGCCTCGAGCGGGTTGCGGTCGTAGGCGTAGAACCCCCGCAGCAACTCGAACTGCTCGTCGGCGACCGGGACGAGACTCTGCGGATCCCGTTCGACGCGAGCAATCGGTTTGGCGAGGTCGGCCGAGGCGGCGCCGCTCTTGGCCTCCTTCATCAAGCGCATCCCGAAGGTCACAGCGCGCGCCCAGGGATCTCTCGCCTCCGGCTCCCGGAAGCGATACGTCGGGTCGTTCCAGCCACCGCCGAGGATATAGCGCAGTCCGGTCGCGCCGGCTTCATTGACGCTCCACTCCTGGATGTTGCCCGCCATGTCGAACGTCCCCCAGGGACCCACACCCTGGCGCGCCCCGACTTTGGCTGGTCCCTTCGCATCGAACTGGCTCGCGCGCAGGAGGTCGGAGAAGATGTCGTCCATCCCCGAGGCGGCGCGCCAGTGATACATCGTGGGCAGCGACTTTCCCGCGAACTTCGCGTAGGCCGCGGCTTCGAACCAGCTGATGCCGCCAACGGGAAAGTCCTCCTGGCCCTCGCCGTAGCTTCCGAGCTCCCATGTCGCGGGTCCCGTCCTGTCGGTACTGTCGCGAAACCGATCGATTGCCTGCTCGAACGACAGCACGGTGTTGCCCTCACGCAGCGGCTCGGTCCAGTACTTAGGGTTGGTGTACCCGCCATCGTCTACGAATCGCTTGAAGTCGCGGTTGGTGACCTCGTACTTGTCGATCCAGTAGTCGGGCAGCTGGACGGTCCCAGCCATGCCGACGGTGATCGGTCCGCCGGGCACGAACATCATCCCTGGTACGGCGTCGGCCTCCGGCACGAGCTTGATGGCGGGGCGTCCGGCTGAGTAGGTGACATCCATCGGCAAGTAGCCGGGCTTCGAGAGCCGCAGCCGGTAGAGCGCCAGCGGCAGACGCTGATCGCGGACCGGCGTGGTCCCGAACGACTCCCACTCGCCGCGCTCGTCGAGGTAGTTGCGCATCGAGACCTCGGCCCCGGCCGGATCGGTCGTCGTATCGAATGGAAGCCACGCCTCACGGATCCGCGCCACATCGTCTGCTGCGTACGGTTCCACCTGCCGGGCGAGGCGGACCGCGTGAAGTGACTGCTCGGTGAGCTGCAGCCGCTCGATCTCGGGGATGGTGTCACGCTGGGCCAGGCGCGCGCGGCGGGCGTTCACGGTCTGCCAGACGCCGAGGCCCGCCGCCGCGATCAGCAGCAACGCTATCGGGACGAGGACGGCCGGACGACGCCACGCCGATTCCGGCGGGCGGGTCAACCGCGCGTGTGCCGCGGTGAGATCCGCGCGCATCGCTCCTGCGTCCGGGTAGCGGCCGTTTGGATCCTTCAACAGCGCCCGCGTGACAACCGCGTCCACGTCGGCCGGCGTGTCGGGCCGCGCGGTGCGGAGCGGTGGCGGCGAGTCGCGCAGGATCGCGGTCACCAGCCCCGCGTCCGACGAAGCGGAAAACGGCCGGCGGCCCGTCAGCATCTCGTAGAGCACGGCTCCGAGCGAGAAGACGTCGGACCACGATCCCACCCGCTCCCCCTGCGCCTGCTCGGGCGACATGTAGGCGAGCGTGCCCATCACGGTGCCTGGGCGCGTGGCCAGTGCCGTGAGCGTGGCCTCCGACGAGGGCCGCTCGACCAGCTTGGCAAGCCCGAAGTCGAGCACCTTGGCCCGGCCGTCACGCGTGATGACGATGTTGGCCGGCTTGATGTCGCGGTGCACGATGCCGCTCGCGTGCGCTGCTGCGAGGGCCGCTGCCGCCTGTGCCGCGTAGTCGAGCGCCACGGCGAGCGGCAGGGGACCATTGGCGAGCAGCTTGTCGAGCGGCGTGCCATCGACCAGTTCCATCGCAATGAAGGTCGTACCGCCGTCGTCGCCGATCTCGTAGATCGTGACGATGTTGGGATGGTTGAGTGCGGATGCGGATCGGGCTTCCTGGACGAAGCGGTGATGCCGCTCCGGGTCGGCCGTTGCTTCCGGCGGCAGCACCTTGATCGCCACCGGACGTCCGAGCTTTGTATCGTGCGCGCGGTAGACGATGCCCATCCCGCCACGCCCGAGCTCCTCGTCGACACGGTAGTGAGAGATCTGCTGGATCATCTGAGCTTCGCTGAATGATACGCGGAACCTGCGGCGGGAACATTCAGGCAGGTCGCGCGGGACCCGTCTTGGACCGTATGAAGTCGTCGCGCTGCGAGTCCGCCGTTCACTCTGGCGATGGCTCCGAGGACAGGGTGTCACTCTCGGACCTCACGCTGACACGATTGCGCTAGACTGACGCCGATGACCGACAGGGCTCGAGATCAGGATGGTTCGCTGCTCTGTCCAGGATGACGCCTGCATCCGCGACTCCACGCCGCCTGTTTCGGCGGCCACCACTGCTGTGAGTGAACGGACGGCGCCGCGGAACGACGGCGTGCAGCCGGGGAACACGTAGTCGATGTTGCTGGGCTGGAAAGATGGACCTGATTTACTCGGTAGCGGCAAGCCTCGACGGATTCATTGCCGGACCGAACGGCGAATACGACTGGATAACCGCCGATCCCGAGATCGATTTCGAGGCCATGTACGCTGGTTTCAGCGGGATCGTGATGGGCCGTCGATCCTACGAAGTCTTCGTCGCGACCGGCGGAGCGCCGCGACCCGCGCTCCCGACCTACGTCTACTCCACCACTCTTCCCGAGGGTGAGCGCGACGGGATCCGCTTCGTGCGAGATGCCGTCACACACGTGCGCTCGCTCAAAGCCAGCCGCACCGGCAAGCCGCTGTGGCTGTGGGGTGGCGGCAACCTGTTCCGCCAACTCGCCGACGCCGGGCTCGTCGACGGTGTGAAGGTAGCGATCGTGCCGGTCATCCTTGGGGGCGGACTGCCGCTCATTGCGCCTGGGTCGAGACTTCGACTCGAGCTGCGCGGGCACCGCGTCTACAAGGCCTCGGGGATCCTGTTCGTCGAGTACAACGTGATGCCGTAACGGGGCAGCATCGATCTCACACTGCCCACGCACCGCTGCCGGTTTCGATCCCGTCACCGCTCTGCCTCGGGACCTTGCGCTCGCCAGCGGCGCGGCGTATGGTCCACACATGCAACTGCTGCTTCTCGTCCTCACGCTCGTACTGATCCCCGCCGCGTCACCCGCCCAGAACCGATCCGAGGACGAGTACACGCGATACGAACTGCTCGCGCCGGACACGTCATCCTTCAAGATCATCTACGACGTGACCGCCGTCACACCGGGAGCCGCCTTCTACTTCAACCCGATCCGCAAGGGCAGTATTGCGACCGATGAATCGGTGATCGACCTGGCGAGCGGGCAGCCGCTGAAGTTCGAACAGGTCCCCGGCGCGGAGGCGCGTAAGGCCGGCCTCACCAACGCCGACCTCGAAGGTGAGTACATCAAGGTCACGCTGGCGCGGCCGGTGCCGGCGGGCGGGGAGGCAAGGATCCGCATCATCAAGACCTACCAGGATCCGAAGAGCTACTTCCGGCAGGGCGATGCGATCGTGTTCGACCGCCCGCTGGGCATCAAGCGGAACGCTGTCGTCCTGCCCCCGTCGTACGAGCTGATCACGTGCAACATCCCGTCCCAGATCCTCGAGGAGCCGGACGGCCGGGTCGGGATCAGCTTCGTGAATGCCTACCCGTCGCAGGCTCCTCTCGTACTGCGTGCCCGTCCGGCTGCATCGGCTGCTCCTGCGGCAGCGCCGCGCAGCACTACTCCTTCAACCCCTGCAGCCTCCCCGCCCGCGCGTGAGGTGCCGATGAACCGCATCCGCGTCAGCGAGCGCGCCTTCCAGGACCGGGAGATCGTCTACTTCTTGAAGGACCCGACGACGCATTCGTTCAGCCTGTATCACGACTACACGGAGACCCGGGAAGGCACTGACAAGTACCTGAACATCGTCCGTGCCGGCAGTACCGTCTCGGATCCGTCGGCAAGAAATCTCGACACCGGTGAGGCGCTGAAGGTCGAGACTTTCAAGGGCGAGGCGATCACCAAGGCAGGCATCGACATCGGTGAGCCCGTCGTTCCCGGCTCAGAGGTCGTCGTGATCCGGTTTCCGGCAGTAAAGAAGGGGACCACCGTCCGTCTGAGGATCGAAGAGACCTACACGGATCCAGCACGCTATGCGCTGGTCGACGGACAGTTGATGTGGAACCGCAGCTTCGGCCGTCCACGCAACGACGTCGTCCTTCCCGCCGGATGGCGCGTCACCACCAGCTCGATCCCGGCGACTGTTTCGATGACTGACGACGGACGGGTCCGGCTGGCATTCGTCAACCCGCGTCCGGACTCCATCGACGTGTTCCTGAAGGCGCGGGCGCGCTGACACGTGCGCCGCACCGACAGCTCCTTACTTCACGGCTGTGGTTTTGATGGTGCGCTCGCGCTTCTGTTTTTCCACCATCGCGGCGACGTCGGCGAGCAGCTGCTTCGCGTCGTAGACGATGCCGTCCTTGATCGTGTACTTGACACCGCCGACGCGCTCGACTTTGCCGGTCGTGTCGTTCAACTTCACGTGACCGTTGCCGTAGAGGACCTTGAAGTTGTGCAGCGGGTTCTGGTCGACGATGACCATGTCGGCGAGCATGCCGGCGCGGACGACGCCGTACTCCGGGGCCTTGCCTTTCGGCTCCTCGAGCGTCAGCGCACCGTTCAGTGTGGCGGCCTGGATTACCTCGAGCGGGTGGAAGCCGGCTTCCTGCAGCATCTCGAGCTCGTTGATGTAACCGAAGCCGTAGGTCTGATAGATGAACCCCGAGTCTGAGCCCACTGTGACGCGGCCGCCCATCTTCTTGTAGTCGTTCACCAGCTTGAACCAGACCTGGTAGAAGTTGCGCCAGGCGACTTCGTCCTCGGTCGTCCAGTCGAACCAGTAGGATCCGTGCGCCGTTCGGCTCGGGGTGTAGAAGTCCATCAACGATGGCAGCGTGTACTTGTCGTGCCAGTCGGCATTACGAAACGCGCTCACGTGGCGTCCGGCGGAGTAGATCGTGAGCGTGGGATCGAAGACCGTCCCGAGCTCGAGATGCTCCTCGAGATAGGCCTTCCACTCGGGAGTGCCCGGGGCATGGATCTTGTCCCACAGGCGCGCCACCTGTCCGAACCGCCACTGCTCGTCGCTCGCGTTCATGTCCACGGGCCAGGGCTGAACCACATGGTCCTTCAGCAGTGATTCGAAGTGACCGTAGAAGTGCGTGACGGTGCCAAGCCCGAGGCGCGCCGCCTTGATCGCATTCATGTGCGCGACGCCGCCCTGCTGCAGGTGCGCCGTGGAGCCGAGCTTGTAAGCCGCGGCGGTGCTCAGCAGTGCCTTCATGATCTCCGGCTGCTCCGCGCCGACCTTCAAGCCATCGACGCCGTTCTCGGACGCCCACTTCACGTACGCGGCGGCCTTCTCCGGCGTATCGACAGAACCCTGGTCCCACCCGCTGCCCGGTCGCTGATAGTTGTAGATGCGCGGCGCAACGATCTCGTTCTTCGCGCTCCGCTCCTTCTCGCGAACGCTCCAGGCATTGCCGCCGATCGGCACGCCGCGGACGGTGGTCACACCATGCGCCAGCCACAGCTTGTAGGCATACTCGGCCTCCTGGTTCTTCGGTGCGCCGCCGGCGTGGACGTGCGGATCGACGAAGCCGGGCATCAGGTACATGCCGGTTCCGTCGATCTCATGATCGGCCTGTGGACCGCGATTCTGTCGCAGCGGCACGCCGGGCGTGCCGGCGCTGCGGACCGCAGTGATGCGATTGCCCGACACGACGACGTCCATCGGCCCGGCGGGCGGGGCGCCGCTGCCGTCGATGACCATGACCCCGCGGATCACCAGGGTCTTGAACGGCCCCTTCCCTTCATCGGGACGACGATTCGGTGCGCCGGTGAGTCCTTCGCGCGGCTGTGCCGGGGCGGCAGCAGGGGCGCCCGCGCGCGGCTGCTGCACCGGTGCCTGCGCGGCAATGTCAGTGCTGCTGCCGTTTGCTGAGACAAGTGCGGCGAAGGTGACCGCATACACACAACCCGCAATCTTCGAACGGCCCATTTGTCAGCCCTACCTTTTCAATACCTGTTTGGAACTATTCGTCGCGCAACGCCACCATCGGATCCATTCGCGACGCGCGCAGTGCGGGCAGGCCGCAGGCGACCGCGGAGATCACCAGGAAGGCGCCCGCCATGGCGGCAAACGTGAGCGGATCGGTTGGTGCCACACCCACGAGCATAGACTTCAACGCGCTCGTCAACAC
>JACDDJ010000259.1 GCA_013817065.1 Acidobacteriota bacterium | reverse complement strand
GCCTCCGCCCGCTTGCTGTGCCGGGGAGGGCCGGCGTCAGCGCTGCGCTAGTTGGTTGTGTCGTTGTCTATCGTCGCCGTGAAAGCCTCCTTTCCGCACGCGCTCGTGGCGGTGTTGTGTGTGTCATCGCCGCTGTATTCGACGACCCACTTGTAGTTACCGCTGCTGGCCTGGTCCACCGAGAGATCGGTGTTATCCGTGTTCGCCGTGCCGTTCGTGAGCGCGACGTTATTCTGCGTGTAAACTGGGGTTCCGCTGCAGGTGGCGTCGTTCGGTCCGTACAGAGCGAAGTCGACGTCTCCCGTCGGCGTTCCATCGGCGGTCGCGGAGAGCGTCGCCGAGTCCTGCGGGAAGAGTTCCTGCGCGGTATCGATGGTCGCCGGCGCCTTGTTCACGACGCTCGACTCGTCGGGAGCGTTACAGGGAGAGGACGCAGACTCGTTGTTGCCATCGCCACTGTAGTCGGCGGTCCAACGGTAGGTTCCAGAGGCGGTCGGGGTGAAGCTGCCCGAGCCGTAGTCGCCGTTGCTGTCGCCGTCTGTGTTGTTGACGTTCACCGTGTTGGTGTACGCCACGGGGCCGCTACAATCAGCGTCGTTCGGACCGTAGGCCTTGAAGGTGATCGTGCCACCTGCGTTGGTTCTTACCCCACTAAGGGTCGCGGTGTCGCTGATCGAACTGCCGATAGTCACGCTGTCGGTTGCGTCCGTGGTCAGCGCGCTGCAGTTGGAGATGTTCACCTGCTCGGGTGCCACAAAGTCCTTGATCTCGGACGTGAACGCGTCCGAGGAGCGGCTCTTGAGGTAGGCAGAGCCGAACGTGCCGCACGCCCCCTCGCCGAACAGCGCGTCGAACGAGATCGCGGCCTCACCGAAGGTGTACGGGTCCTGGCTACCGAGAGCCGTTGTAAGCCCGCCGGTTGTACCACCGGTGTCAGTCGCCGGAATCAGCGACGTGTTGATCGACCCCAGCGCATCCGCGTTGCTACCACCGGTGCTGATCACAACAGCCGGACCCCATGCCGAACCGGTCCATGTCCTGATCGAGATTCCCGGGTGGGTTCCGCCCTGGGAGAGGTCATAGGTGATCAGCTTGTCACCGCTCGTCCGCTTCGGCGTGACGTAGACAGGCTTCCTCGCTGTGCCGTTGTTGGCGCACAGGGTGGCCGTGCCGTCACAGAAGTTCTGGTTGAGCTCGAAGTCCATGTTGGTCGTACCGGACGGGTTCTGCACACGCGACCAGAACAGCTCCAGGAATTCATCCTCGGTGAACACGCCGAACGCCTTCAGGTCGCTCTTGTTGGGCGGGATCGAGCCGGTAACGATCGTCGGGTTGGGGTTGTTCTCCGCCGTGCCTTGGCCGAACGAGTCGTCGCCCGTGCCGGTCGGCTTATCGTTCTTCGCCAGCACACCGTCTCGCATACTGGTGCCGGTTCCGCCGGTGAGCCAGTCGATACAACTGGGCGTGTTGACCACCAGGTTCGCGTCATTATCGATCTCGAACGCGCTACCGCTCAGCGTTGCCGGGTTGCTACAGGTGGTTGTGGTGCCTGTTGCGATGCCGCCCGCCAGAGCGGCCATGGTCACCACCAGGACCGCAGCGAGTGCCCAGACTCTGAACTTGCGTTGCTCGATCACCGCGCTAAACCACCCCATTATTTCCTCCTACAGGGGGTACATCGGGGGGTACATCGACTCTTCATGCTGTTCTCCTTTTTCGAGGCATCCACCGACCGTCCGGGGCGGTAGAATGCCTGATGGTGGGGGGCTGGGCGTCTTGTGGCGCTGCCGAGCAACAACAAACGTCCGGCCCCTTGCTCCCTCTCTGGCTAACCCAGTCCCATCACCTCTTTCGTCGTATCATCTCTCTTTCCGTACAAAGGAAAGACCGGCTACCGGATCAAGTGATCCTTCTTAGCCAGTTGCACCACTGGCTCCTTCTGCCCAAGGTGTCCACTCGTAGGGCAGATTTCTTAGCCGTTACCTAGCACTGATTTTTCTTTTAGTAATAAATATAGCAAAAGCAGAAGAGATCCACATGTGCCAGATGTCATATTTTGGCGTGTGCCTTTCGGTACATTCCGAATGCACATAGCGAGACGAAGCGCTAGCAACTACGGGGAGGGGTTGTCTACGCGAAGGCTGCCCGAATCATGGTCACGATTGCGAGCCTCCGGGGCAGGCCCCGTGACGAGACAGGCGGTGTGGTGAGGCTCGCCAGCAGCGCGAGACATCGCACGGGTATCGGCTTCCCTGCCCCACTGCCATGCCGGAAACGCCCAGGACGCGCGGCGAGCCACGATCAAAGACCAGAAGCCGCCCGCTGAATGGCGGGTGTCGCCGTCTACAACAGGCCAGATGCCCGCGCAAGGGCCGCGAGCGGACCGACGAACAGGGCGAAGAGCACCGTCGCGGCGGCCAGGGCGTACACGGAGAACTCGACGGCGAAGCCTCCATCTCCTTGTTCCACATTGCCCGCCGGTTCCTCGAAGAACATGTTGCGGATGATGCCGAAGTAGTACGGAACGGAGAGCACGCTGTTCACCACCACGGCCCCGACGACCACGTACACCAGCCCAGATCCGGACTGCGCACCGGCGAGCAAGACCCACGCCTTCCCGAAGAAGCCCGAGAGCGGCGGAAGCCCCACGAGCGCCGCCATGAATACGCCCATCGAGATGGCGAGCCCCGGACGGGTGCGGAACAGGCCGTTGTAGCCCTTGCTCTCTTCCCCGGCGAGGTCTATGACCAGGAACGCGCCCATGTTCATCACGGCGTAGGCGGCGGAGTAGATCATGACGGCCTGCACCGCCGTCGGAACCGCCTGCCCCTGCAAGGCCGCGAAGGCCGCCAGTATGTAGCCGGAATGAGCCACCGAGCTGTAGGCGAGCATCCTGCGCACGTTGGGCTGACGCAGGGCGAACAGGTTACCGACGAACATCGTCACTATCGCCAGGAATGCCATGACCGCGGTCCACACCGGGGCGGCGCCGGGCATGCCTTCCAGGAGTATCCGTAGCAGCACGCCGAAGATCGCCGCCTTCGGGGCGACGGAGAGGAAGGCCGCGGCGCTCGTGGGAGCGCCCTGGTAGGCGTCCGGCGTCCAGAAGTGGAAGGGCGCAGCCGACACCTTGAATGCGAAGCCGGAGATCAGGAGCACGAGCCCGATCAGAGCGACGGGCGAGAGCTGACCGGAGAAGGCTTGCGCGATGTCCGAGAGCTGCGCGGACCCGGAGACGCCGTAGATCAGGACCATCCCGTAGAGCAAAATCGAGGAAGCGATGACGCCCGTGATGAGATATTTCATCCCGCCCTCGGCGCTCTCTCGTCGCTGCCGGTCGAAGGCGACCATCGCGTAGGATGGGATCGTCGCCAGTTCCAGCGCCAGGAAGATGCCGAAGAGGTCGCGCATGGAGACCAGCAGCATCGCCCCCACCACGACCGACAATATGAGCATCAGGTACTCGGCGCCGTCTCCCGTGCCGCCCGACCAGCGGGCCGCCGCCAGCACCGCAAAGAACGCCGCGCCCGAGACAATCAGCTTGAAATACAGCGCGAAAGCGTCCACGACGTATCCGCCCCCGAAGAACTCGCCAGAGAACCCGATAGCGAGCAGAACCCCCGCTCCCGCGAAGGTCGCGAGCGCACCCAGCGCGGCGAGTCCCGCGACTAGGCCGGTGCTCCGCTCCGCGAACACGCCGACCATGAGAACCGCGATCAGGAACCCCGTCGAGATCAACTCCGGCAGGAGCCCGAGGAACGCCTCACCCGTATAGACCACCGGCTATCCTCCTCCCAAAACCGTAACGACCGCCTCGACCGCTGGCTGCTGAACCCCGATCAAGATGCCCGGAAGAATCCCGAGCAATACGAGCAAAACCGCCAATGGCACCACGGCCGCCATCTCCAACGGCCCGGCGTCGGTAACTTCCTCGTAGGCCGGCTTCTCGATGGGACCGAAGATCACCCGCGCCAGCATGTACAACAGGTACATCGCGCTCAAAATTATACCGAGCGACGCCAGAATTCCGGCCAGCGGGAACGTCGTGTACCCGCCCATGATGCTCATAAACTCCGAGACGAAGATCGCAAGGCCCGGCAGCCCCATCGCCGCCAGCGCCCCGAGCGCCAGCAACCCACCGGCCCACGGCATCCGGGAGGCGAGCCCGCCAAGCTCCGAGATACGCCGCGTGCCCGTCCGGGAGGCGATCACACCGACCAGGACGAACAGCAGCGCCGAGTACAGCCCGTGCGTGACCTGCTGCAACACTGCCCCGTTCATCCCCACCGGGTCCGCGGAGGCAGCCCCGAGGAGGATAAAGCCCAGGGTTCCGATGGACGAGTACGCCACCAGCGCCTTCAGGTCCGGCTGCAAGAAAGCCACGAACGCGCCGTAGACGATGTTGACGACCCCGAGCCCCGCGACTATGGGCAGGAACGGCTCGACGCCCTGCGGCAAGAGAGGCAACGCTATCTTGATCAGGCCGTAAGTCCCCAGCTTCGGCAGGATGCCGGAGAGCACCACGTTCGTGCTCGTCGGGCTCGACACGTACACGTCCAGCAGCCAGCTGTGCAGCGGCACCGCCGGCACTTTCACCAGCAACCCGAAGAGTATTGGTGCCGCTATCGCGATCTGGGCTGTCCGGCCGAGCCCGCCGCCCGCGTTCAGAGATTCGATGGAGAACGTCTCCGCAAGCACGCCGAACGCGAGGAAGCCCGCGAGCATCGTGGTGCTGCCGAGGAACGTGTAGATGAAGAATTTGATCGCTGCCTGCCGCCGGTTCTCGTCACCCCAGATCCCGACCATCAGGTACATCGGGATCAGCGTGATCTCGAAGAAGACGTAGAACAGTATGAGGTCCTGCGCCGCGAAAACCCCGAGCATCCCGAGTTCGGCGAGGAACAACATCGCAAAATACTGCCGCGAGTTCTCCTGAATGTCCCATGAGGCGACCACCGCTATGAGCGTCAGTAGCGCCGTCAGGAAGAACATCCCGAAGCCCAGTCCATCCAGGCCGACGCGGTAGCCGATGTCCAGCGAAGGGATCCAGTTCAACTCCTGCGTCAGCGAAGCCGCGCCGAGGTCGCTCCCGTAAGCGAAGTAGATGTACAGCGCGAGCACCAGTGGCACGGCCGCGACGGCCATCGCCGCGTAGCGAACCAGACGCGCGTCATCGGGCATAAAGAGAACGAGGATAGCCCCGAGCAGCGGGATGAAGACGGTTATCGTGGTGATCATAGCCTCGCCCCCACCGCGAAGGCGGTAATGGTGCTTACCGCGACCAGCGCCACCACCAGCAGCGTCCACTGCGCGCCAGCCACGGCGCCGACGAGAAGCCCGATCACCAGCACGCTAAACAGGATGAACAGCGCGTAGTTCTGCACTCCGCCCGTCTGCAATCGCTGGAGAAGACCACCGGTCCCCATCGCCCCGCGCCCAACACCGCCGACGAGCCCGCCCAGAGAGCGCCGGTCGAACTCGCGGGTGATCCGCGCGAGCGCCTTCGCGCCCCGAACGAAGACAGCCCCGTAGAGAGCGTCGAAATACCAGCCCTTGTCCAGGAACGTATGCAGACCCGAAAGCCTCCGCGCCAGTTGGGCGGCGCGCTCCGGCTTCGGTACGTACAGGAAGTACGCCAGCCCGATCCCGGCTAGCGCCACGATCACGGAGATGCCGCCGAGCGCGTAGCTGAAAGCGTGCGGCTCCAGTTGCAGCGTCTCGCTCGCGAAGTTGCTCGGCGCGATGAAATCCGCGAAGTAGTCCTTGACCGGGAGGCCGAACCCGTGCGGAATGCCGACCCATCCGCTCACGATAGAAAGGAAGGCCAGCAAGAGCATCGGGGCCGTCATGATCCCCGGCGACTCGGTGGCCTCACGGGCCATCTGCGTGCGCGGCTCGCCGGTGAAGGCTATGAAGATGGCGCGGAAGATGTAGAAGGCCGTCAGGAACACCGTGAGCAGCGCCATCCCGAAGAGCACGTAGTAGTGCTCCTCGTACGCGCTCGCCACGATGGCGTCCTTGGACCAGAACCCGGCGAACGGGAAGATCCCGGAGAGCGAAAGCCCCGCAAGCACCATCGCCCAGAATGTGATGGGCATTCGCTGCCGCAAACCCCCCATCTCCGGCAGGCTGTACGAGTTCATCGCGTAGATGATGCTGCCGGCGCAGAGGAACAGCAGCGCCTTGAAGAATGCGTGGTTGTAGAGGTGGAAGAACCCGGCGGTGTACTGCCCGATCCCTAGACCCAGCATCATGTACCCGAGCTGCGAAATGGTGGAGTAGGCGATCACACGCTTTATGTCCTTCTTCACGAGGGCCATCGTCGCCGCCATGAGCGCCGTGAACCCTCCGACGTATGCAACCGTGAGCATCGCGGTTTCGCTCTGCACGAAGATGTCGTAGGTGCGGGCAACCAGGTACACGCCCGCCGCGACCATCGTGGCCGCGTGGATCAGGGCGGAGACCGGCGTCGGACCCTCCATGGCGTCGGGCAACCATACGTGCAGCGGGAACTGCGCGCTCTTGCCGACCGCGCCGATGAACACGAGTATGATAGCCGCCGTCAGAGCCGATCCACCGATGAACCCGGCCTGCGCCGCCTGCGAGATGCCGTCGAACGCCGTCGTCCCCGTCGCCCGCCAGAATATGATGATCCCGACGAACAGCGCCGCGTCGCCGACCCTGGTGAC
>JACDDJ010000258.1 GCA_013817065.1 Acidobacteriota bacterium | reverse complement strand
CACCTGCTCTGAGCCTCTCTCGTCACGACCTCGTGGAGGCATTCAAGGAGGACGGCACGCGTACCACGGCGGGCCGGCGCTCTCGCGGCTTGCGCCATGCGCTTGTCGTGGCCGAGATCGCCCTTTGCCTGCTGATGCTGGTCGGCGCCGGACTGCTGATCCAGACCTTCATGAAGCTGCGCGCAGTCGATCCAGGGTTCAACGCGGAAAACGTTCTGACCGCGCGGATGTCTCTCCAGGGTGCGCGCTACGGCACGAGCGAGAACATCAACCGCTTCTACTCGCTTGGTCTCGATCGGATTCGGCAGATTCCCGGCATCGATTCGGCCGCCGTGGTGAACGCAATCCCCATGGAGTTCGGGCTCAACATGAACTTCGATTTCGTCGACACGAAGGACGTCGTCGAAACAGATCTGATGGATTGGCGATATGCCAGCCCCGAGTACTTCGACACGCTCGGTGTCCGGGTGGTCACCGGTCGTGGACTACTGCCGTCAGATCGAGCCGGGAGTCCGCGCGTCACGGTCATCAGCGAAGCCTTCGCCCGGCGCTACTTCAAGGACCGCAATCCACTCGGTCGCCAGCTCACCGTCTTCAGCGCCGATGGTCCGATCGAGATTGTCGGTGTCGTGAAGGATCTTCGCGAGCAGGGGCTGACTGGACCGGTCCCGCCAGTGATGTATGTGCCTGTCGCGCAGGCCAGTGACGCGGAAATCCGGACTTCCCATACTTACTTTCAGTCGCACTGGGTCATCCGCGCGTCCAGCATCACGCCCGACCTCACGCGGCGCATCCGAGAGGAGCTGCGGGCGCTCGATCCACAGCAACCCGTCACCTCGATCCGCAGCATGAACGAGAACAAGGCGCGCGCCATGGCGACCGAGACCTTCCAGGCCACGCTGCTGACTGCTTTTGCATCGGTAGGTTTGCTACTCGCCGCCGCGGGAATCTACGGCTTGATCGCGTATTCGGTCGCGCAGCGCACGCGCGAGTTCGGGATAAGGCTGGCGCTCGGTGCGACGCGCGGGAGGATCCTGCTGACGGTGTTGCGCCAGGGCGGATTGCTTGCGGCCGGCGGTATAGTGGTCGGCATCCTTGCCGCCCTCGTGCTCCGGCACACGCTGCAATCCTTCGTCGTCGATCTCGCCACGATCGACGTCGTAACCGTGGCGGCCGTCGCTACGCTCCTGTTGGTCGTCGCATTGCTGGCCTCGCTCGTGCCCGCCCTGCGCGCCGTCCGCCTGAACCCGGTTGCCGCCTTGCGAGAGTAGGGGCGGTTCGAGAACGGCTCCGTGACATGCTGCGAACCGCCCCGTGATACGCGGGTGCCGCGTGTACGATGAAACGTGCCCGCCCCGCTCCCATCGACCCGCACATCGGTGCGATTACTGCGGCGCTGAAGAAGCATCGCGCCGCGGTGGTGGTGGCGGCCCCGGGCGCGGGTAAGACGACCCGGATCCCACCCGCGCTGACGCCGGACGGCGCAGTGATCCTTCTACAGCCCCGGCGCGTTGCGGCGCGGGCGATCGCGAAGCGCATCGCTGACGAACAGGGCTGGACGTTCGGCCGAGAGGTCGGATGGCACGTCCGCTTCGACAAGCGCTTTGCACCGGACACGCGGCTCCTCGTCGCGACCGAAGGGATCCTCACCGCGCGGCTGCAGCAGGATCCACTGCTTTCGGACTTCTCCTGCATCATCCTCGACGAGTTTCACGAGCGCAGCATTCACGCCGACCTCGGGATCGCACTGGCCAGACAGGCATGGACGGCGCGCGACGATCTCCGTCTCGTCGTCATGTCGGCGACGCTCGATGCCGAGCGCGCGTCCGCATACCTGGATGGCTGCCCCGTGTTCGACATACCCGGAACTCTCCATCCGGTTGATCTCGCGTACCGGCCGGCGACATCTGTCACCGTCGCGGTGCAGGAAGTAATGAGCCTGATGGCTGGCGACGTGCTCTGCTTTCTACCAGGCGCCGGTGAGGTGCGACGGGCGGCCGGCGAGCTGCGCGGTGCACTTGGGGCGGACGTCGAGGTGGTCGAGTTGCACGGATCACTCACCGCGGACGAGCAGGACCGCGCGATCGGAGGCGGGACTGCAGCGCGCCGCGTCATCGTCGCGACCAATATCGCGGAGACGTCCTTGACGGTGCCGGGCGTGCGTGCGGTCGTGGATTCAGGCCAGCACAAGGTCGCGCGTTATGACGCGGACCGCGGCGTCGACAGTCTGCAGCTGGAACGCATCTCGCTGGACTCCGCCAACCAACGCGCAGGACGTGCAGCCCGCCTTGGCCCAGGAATCGTCCGGCGTTTATGGAGCGAGTCCGACAGGCTGCGGCCTCACCGTGAACCGGACATCGCGCGCATCGATCTGTCGGGCCCGGTGCTGGACGTCATGGCCTGGGGCGGTGATCCCGCGACACTCGAATGGTTCGATCCGCCCTCACCTGGTGCGCTCTCGGCGGCAACAACACTGCTCGAGCAGCTTGGCGCACTTGCCGGCCATCGCCTGACGCCGCTCGGCGCGCGCATCAGCCGCCTGCCGCTGCATCCGCGACTGGCGCGGATCATGATTGAGGCCGACGGCGCGTATGAGGCGGCAGTCGCGTGCGCCCTGCTGAGCGAACGCCAGATGCTGCCGCATCATCCACCGACGACGACGTGCGACCTGCTTGTCGCCGACCAGACCACGCTTTCGCCACACGTGGTCCGTAGCGCTCGTGAACTGCAGCGAACATTCAGTTCCAGCAACACCCGTCTGTCCGAACGGGAGTTGCGCCGGGCGCTGCTGGCTGGATATCCCGACCGCGTTGCCCAGCGCCGCACGGCGGGGCAGCCGCGCGTCCTGCTCTCCAGCGGTCACGGCGGAGTCATCGGTCCCGAAAGTGGCGTCCGCGAAGGCGATTTCGTGATCGCCCTGGACGTCCAGGCCGGTCGACGAGGTGAACAGCTCGAAGCGCGCATCCGCATCGCCAGCGTGGTCGAGAAAGCGTGGCTCTCGGCGACGTCGATCGAACGCCTGCACGAACTCGACGATGCAACCGGCACCATTCGGGCGCGCGAGCGGGAAATGTATGGCGCCCTCGAGCTCAAAGAACGTGACGCCGCAGCCGATGCTGCCGTGATGGCGCAGATGCTGGCCGACGCGTATCTCGCTCGTGAGCGCTCCGATGGCGACCAGCAGCTGATCGCACGCCTTGAATTCTCGCGAGTAGACGTCGATACGAAAGACGTGGCCCTCCGGGCCGCGAGCGGACGTCGTAAGCTGGGGGAGATGCAGCTCGAAGACGGCCTGGACTGGAACGTGAAGCAGCAGCTCGATGAGCACGCGCCGGCGACCTTCACCGCTCCCAGTGGACGCACGCATCGTCTCGACTACCGCGCCGACGGAACGGTTGCGCTCTCGGTGAAGCTGCAGGAGCTATTCGGCCTGGCGACGACGCCGTCCATCGGTCCGCGACGCGAACCCTTGCTCATCCTCCTCCTTGCTCCCAACGGGCGCCCGGTCCAGACGACAAGAGATCTCCGCAGCTTCTGGAATACGACATACCAGGAGGTCCGAAAGGAGTTGCGCGCCCGCTATCCCAAGCATCCCTGGCCCGAGGATCCATGGCGCGCGGCACCGACGGCGCGGACGACGAGGGGAGCGCGGAAGCCGTGAGCTCAGAACAGCTGCCGCTCTTCCCGATCGGGTCCGCCGCGACCGCATCACGGGACGCGTCAGCGGACCGGGCTTCGCTCGACGCGCGCTTCGAGCAGCTGCAACAGGTGGCCGCGACACTGCCGCCGACGCTGCGGATGGGGACGAGTTCGTGGAGCTTCCCCGGATGGCGGGGCATCGTGTATCCCGGCGCGTCGAGCACGTCACAGCTTGCCCGCGAAGGACTCAGGGATTATGCGAAGCACCCTTTCTTCGATCGGTTGCCGCGGGACGCTGAGTACGCCGTTCAGATTCGCGACCGCAGCCTGCTGACGGAGAACTACCGGCGCGTCGTCGCTCGCAATGGCGCCGTGCACGTCTGTAACTACTGGAGCGCGATGCCGATGCCAGGCGAGCAGGCAGATTTGTCGGAGCACACGAGCGCGCCGTTCACGATGGTGCGGTTGCTGATGCGTCCGGGAACGCGCTACGAGCAGCAGCGTGAAACGATGGCCCCGTTCAACCGCATCGTGCAGCAGGATGAACACATGCGGCGTGACACCGTGGACGTTCTGCGCCGGGCCGCCGCCGCGGGGCAGCGCACGTTCCTGCTGGTGAACAATAAGGCCGAAGGGGCCTCGCCGCTCACGATCGAGGCGCTGGGGAAGCGACTCGCTGCAACTGGGTGAGCCGGTCGCGGATGGCGGTCCGGAATTGGTCCCGTTCGTCGTCGGTCGCACCGCTGCTCCGCAGCGCATCATCCAGCTGCTGGTCCGTCATCTGTCCCAGGTACCTGCACAGCCATGCGACATCGTCCGGGGTAATACCGGTGGCGACGTCCTCGGTGCGCTGACCGCTGTAGCCGAACTTCACAACGCCGTCCTCGACGCCGGTGACGAACTGCGGCGTTTGTGCTACGAACGCCGCGACGTCCCAGCGCGCTCGGGTGATCGCGTTTGCGCCCCAGCTGCCCATTGATCCGCCCCAGTCAGTGATCAGGTATCGTGCTTCGCGTCCACCGCGCGACGTCTCCTCGAAGATGGCGGTGTTCGACCCGCGCGCGACATCACGCCTGTCCTTGGTGTCCCAATTCGACAGGAGCATGTTGAGGATCTTGAGACCCTGAAGCTCTCGCGAGCCAAGGAAGGGATTGTCGTTCCACGCCCAGCTGTGCTCTTCGAAGTGCTTCTTCACCGCGGGGTCATCAAGCTCGAACCGTGAGGCGGTGAAGCGGTGTTGTTCATCGAGGCAGGCGCTCGTGCGCTGCAGCTCCTTCGCTCCCTCGACCTGGCCTTCGGGAACGAAGTGAGTGATCTCGGCGAAGTAGCCACAGGCCCAGACGAGGCGTATGGCGAACGTCTCAGAGTTCACTTCCTCGCCCCACTTTGCACGCCAGCGGCGACCTTTGCCGTCGATCACCGACATGCACGGCTGCGTGCCGCTGACATGTTCCTCGACGAAACGGAACGGCGGAACCGGCCGTCCGTCCGCTCCACCCGGGCCTCCGCTCAGGTCGAGCGCGGCCACGTTGCCCGGATCCTTCCACAGCGCGTGCCGGGTGGCGGTCAACTCGCGCGGGCCAGCCTGGCGGATCTTCCAGGCGCCGAACGTTCTCCAGGCGAAGTGAACGAGGTAAAAACCGACCGCAATGCCGGCGATGCTGATGACGCTCCAGAGAAGGATGGACTCGATTGGAAGCTTCATGCGGACGGCCGGTGGCAGTGGGGAGCGTCTGCCACCGGCGCAATCCTTCCGTCTAGAAGTACTTCTTCAAGCCGATGGCGAGCTTGAATCCGCTGGGGTTGCGAGGGCCGAAGTTCTCCACGTCGGAGATGAAGTGGTAACTCGCCTCACCCTTCACCGAGACGGTGTTGCTCGTGAAGTATTCGAGTCCGCCGAGAAGCACGCCCCCAAGCTTCGACTCCGAGTCGGCGACGTCGTTGCCGTCCTCGCGGGGCTGCATGATGTAGACGCCCAGGCCCGCGCCGACGAACGGGTGAATGGCACCACGTTCCCAGTTGTAGAGCACGTCGCCACCGATGCGGATGTAACGCAGCGACTCGTCAGGCTCGAAGTCATACTCCGGTGCCGTCCACCCGAGACCGAAGCGAACGCTGGTCCGGGGGGCAAAGTAGTACTCGTAGAAGCCGTCGAGACTCACGCTGGAGTTCAAGGCGTCCTCGGTTGGGAAGAACCACCCGATGTCCCCGCCCACGGCTGCCGAATCGGTACGCGGTGTGCGGCCCTGCGCCTCGGCCATTACCGGAACGAGAGACAATACGACTGCAATAATAGGAAGTCTCAGGAAATTCTTTATCACTCTCATGCCTCCACACTTTCGCAGTCCTGTGTTGTCGCAAGAGCAGTGCCGCAGAGATAAAGCTCAACCGTGAAAATCGCCACTTGGAACGTGAACGGGATCCGCGCCCGCCAGGCGCAGGTTCAGGAATGGATGGAAGCCGAGCGTCCAGACGTCGTCTGTTTGCAGGAGATCAAGGCGGCGCCCGACCAGCTGCCGGTGTGGCTCTGTGAGCTCGAAGGCTACTGGTGCTACTGGCACGGGTCGAAGGGTTACTCGGGGGTGGGACTCCACATCAGCAAGACGTTCTCGCCGGAACGCCCGGTGTTCGAGCACCCGGCTTTCGATTACGAGAACCGGATCGTGACTGCGCGCCTGCCGCAGGCCACGGTGGCGTCCGTTTACGTCCCGAATGGCGGTAAGGACTTCCCGGCGAAGATGCGATTTCTCGGTGCGCTCGAGCAGTACACGGCTGACGCGCGTGCGGATGGTCCACTTGTCATTTGTGGCGATCTGAATATCGCGCGAACCGAGATGGACGTGCATCCCAAGGAGCGCAAGCCACGCTCGATCGGCCAGTTGCCGGAAGAGCGTTCCCAACTCGAACGGATCATCGATCACGGCCTGGTCGACGTCGGGCGCGCGCTCGAACCCGACAACGACCAGATGTTCACCTGGTGGGCGCCGTGGCGCGACATGAAGAAGCGCAACATCGGCTGGCGGCTCGATTACGTCCTCGCCAGCGAGTCGCTCTACGCGAAGGTGAAGAGCTGCGTGATCCAGCGGGAGGTCGGCACCAGC
>JACDDJ010000257.1 GCA_013817065.1 Acidobacteriota bacterium | reverse complement strand
ACCCTCCAGCATGCGATCGCCATCGAGCCGCGGAAGGGCCTGCAAGCGCAGCTGGCCGTCATCGACCGGGTCCTGGCGCTGGATCCCACGCTGCCGCGCCTCGGGATGGTGGCGCGCACGCGCCGTGCACGCCTGCTGCTCAGTGCGGTTGTCGCCAGAACCAGCGAATGCGCGCCTGCCGTCCCCGAGGTGACGCGGCTGCGCCAGGAGGCGGCGCGCGGTGGCCGGCGTGCCGCGGATGCCGCCCGCGCTGAACGGGAGCTAACACTGGCGGCGGACCTGTGGTCGGCGGCGGCCGCCTGTCATGGTGAGGATGTCGAGAGCCGCGCCATCGCCGAGATCCTCGAGCGGCTCGGCACGGTGTCGGCACAGCGATGATGCGTCCGCGCGTGCTGCCCATGCCGCGGCGTCCGCGCGTGACCGACACCCAGCGGGTGCTCCTGCTGTCGATCTGCATCGGGGTGTTCGCGGGACTCCTCGTGGTCAGCTTTCACTTCGCCATCGATCTCGCGAGCTGGTCCACGCTCGGTACGCCGGCCGGTGCCTCTCGCGTGTGGACGGTGCTCGTGCCGAGCCTGGGTGGCGGCCTCGCCTCTCTGCTGGTCCTGCTGTTCTTCCCCGAAGCGACGGGCAGCGGTCTCTCGCACACCAAAGCGGCCCTCTACATTTCTGACGGCTACGTGCCGGTCCGCACCGTCTTCGCCAAATTCGTCGCGTGCGCGGCCTCGATCGGCACCGGGAATTCGCTCGGTCCCGAGGACCCGGCCCTGCAGATGGGCGCCGGCGTCGCCTCGCGCCTGGGCCGCGCGTTCGCTCTCCCGAGGGACCAGGTCCGCCTGATCGTGCCGGTCGGGGCCGCCGCCGGCATTGCCGCGGCCTTCAATACCCCGATCACCGCGGTTCTCTTCGTCATGGAGGAGGTGATCGGATCGTGGAATGCGAGCGTGCTCGGCTCGATCGTCCTCTCGGCAGTGTCGTCGGTCGTGGTGAGCCGGTTCTTCCTCGGTGACGATCCCCTCTTCCGCGTGCCGGCCTTCGAGCTCACGCATCCCTCGGAGCTGGTCCTCTATGCTGGCGTCGGCCTCGCCGCAGGCCTTCTCGGCACCCTCTTCGTCCGGGTGCTGGGGATCCTGCGGGGCCGGCTCACCGATGCGCCGCGGCACGTACGGATCGTTCAGCCGTTTGTCGCCGGCCTGCTCGTTGGAATCCTCGGGCTGGTGCTCCCTCAGATCCTGGGCGCCGGCTACGGCTCGATCGACAGTGCCCTCCACAACGAGTTCAGCTGGCAGTTGCTGATCGTGCTCGCCTTTGCGAAGATCGCCGCGACCGCGATCTGCTTCGCCGCCGGGACACCGGGCGGCATGTTTGCTCCCACGCTGTTTGTCGGGGCGATGCTCGGCGGCGGCGTGGGTGCGCTGGCGCAGTTGTACTGGCCACTGCCGACCAGTCCGCCGAGCGCGTACGTGCTGGTCGGGATGGGCACCTTCTTCGCCGCCGTCTTCCGCGCGCCGATGACCTCCGTCTTCATGGTCTTCGAGGTCAGCGCCAGCTACGTCATCATCCTTCCAGTCATGCTCGCCAACCTGCTCGCCTACCTGTTGGCCCGCCGGCTCAATCCGGTCACGTTCTTCGAAATGGTCGCGTCGCAGGACGGCCTCACCCTTCCGTCTCACGAGCGCCAGCGCGACCTCCGCGTGCTGCGCGTCGAGGACGCCATGCGCCCGGCGGCGCCCGGCGTCGGCGGGGACGGCGACCCGGTCCTGCACCCCGATCAGTCGCTCGATGCGGCGCTTCATGCGTTCGGCAACCGCACGGTGCTCGCGGTGGTGAGCCGCGAAGATCTGACCCGGGTGCTCGGCGAACTCACGCTCGACGATGTGCTGCGAACCTACGGGATCGGCCGCGACAGCGGCAGCCGCTGACGAGACGTCACAGGGACGCGATCGCGCGCGTCAGGAACCGCCACGATTCCGACGCTTGCTGGGTACGGATGTACCGCTCCCGGAGGCGGATGACGCGCGCGTGGTAGGTCGTACCCTTTTCATCGGTTTCATCGGCGGCAACCGTAATGCCGCGGTGGTAGGCGCGGATGGCCAGATCGACGTCGCCGCCGGCCCGGTGCAGCTCGCGCTCGAACCAGACCGTCGCCACTCGTGCCGCGATCCATGGTTCAAAATAGTCCGCATCGGAGGGTGCGAAGCCGATCGCGCCCTCGACCGCCATCGCGTCGATCGTCTCGCGGCAGTGATCCGAGCACTGCGCGAGGCCGAGGTCCCGATTGCCCCACGCCTTCTCGTTGACCGCCCGGTGCTCGAACCACGACTCGGCCATCACGATCGCGCCGATCGTCTGGGCGAGACCGCTCGGCTCGAGCCCAAATTCAGCGCCGACATCTTCAGCCAGAGCCCAGTACCAGATCATCCGCAGGTACGCCATCGCGCGCACTGGCTGCGGGATCTCGTCCCAGTCCGCCGCCGTCATGGTGCGCCAGAGAGCCGGGCCCTTGAAGACGTGGGCGTACGCGCGCACCATCGCTCGAAGACCAGAGTCGCGCACGGGCTGCGGCACAGCGTCCCAATCGGCGAAGTGCATCTGGCGCCAGAGCCGATGATCAGCCCTGATCGCATCCATCGTCACGGTCTCCCGCACTTTCGTAAATGCTGGAGTCGTCATCGTGACGACGACGGGCCGCAGGTCGCTGAGAACGCTCAGGGGGGACAGCACCGGCGGCCGCTGCGGAATCTCGCGGGACGTGACGAAGACGTAGAGGCGGTAGATACCCACCAAAGTTGAGGCGAGAGCAGCGCACAGGAGGACCGCCCCGACGGTGCGCGCCAGCCTGGCATATCGGCCAGAGACGACCGAAACCGGCCTACCTGGCCCAAGTACCAGCACCGGCGCGAGCGCAGCCATACCTGTTGAACTGCAACTCCCGCGCCCAGTCGAGGTGGGGGGAGCTTTCTGTGGCATGCCTGTGGCCTACGCCCGCCTCGCCAGGTGGCTCTTCAAAAACCGCCCGGTATGCGACGCCCTGGTGCGCGCGATCACTTCCGGCGTCCCTGTGGCCACGACCTCGCCGCCGGCATGGCCGCCTTCGGGTCCAAGGTCGATGACGTGGTCCGCGACCTTGATCACGTCGAGGTGATGCTCGATCAGCAGCACGGTGTGACCGGCATCCACAAGCCGGTTCAGTGAGCCGAGCAACCGCTCGATATCAGCCAGGTGTAGACCGGTGGTTGGTTCATCGAGGATGTAGACGGTGTGCTTCGATCGCTGCAGCGTACTGAGCTCGGTGGCGATCTTGATCCGCTGCGCTTCGCCACCCGACAGCGTGGTGGACGACTGGCCGAGGGTCAGGTAGCCGAGGCCGAGGTCGGCAAGCACCTGGATCTTGCGTCCAACTGTTGGTTCGGTGGCGAAGAACTCCACTCCCTCCTCGACCGACATGTTGAGGATGTCGGCGATGGTCTTGCCGCGGACGGTGACTTCGAGCGTCTCGGCGTTGAAGCGCTCGCCCTTGCAGGCGCCGCAGATCACCTCGACGTCCGGCATGAAATAGAGCTGCGTCGTGATCGAGCCTTCACCCTGGCACTCTTCGCAGCGCCCGCCCTTGACGTTGAAGCTGAAACGTCCGGGACGATATTCGCGCTCGACGGCGAGCGGCGCCTGCGTGAAGAGATCGCGGATCGTGTCGTAGAAGCCGACATAGGTCGCAGGATTGGAGCGGCTGTTGCGCCCGATCGGTGACTGGTCGATGCTCACCACCTTGTGGACGTGCTCGAGGCCGTCCACGCCCGTGTGCTCGCCGGGCAGCGTCCGCGTGTCCACCAGCCGCTTCCACAGCACCTTGAAGAGGATGTCGTTGACGAGCGTGCTCTTGCCGGATCCAGACGCGCCCGTGACGGCGATCAGCATGCCAAGCGGGAGCCTGACATCCAGCGATTTCAGGTTGTTCTCGCTGGCCCCCTTGATCACAATCGCATGGCCGTTGCCGCGGCGGCGCTTCGACGGTGTCGCGATGGATCGCTTACCTGAGAAGAACTGCCCGGTCGGCGACGCTTTGCATTTCAACACCTCGGCCATCGTTCCCTGCACCACCACCTCGCCGCCGTGGACGCCGGGACCCGGACCCATCTCGACGATGTGGTCGGCGGCTCGGATGGTGTCTTCGTCGTGCTCGACAACGAGGACGGTGTTGCCGATGTCGCGGAGCCGCTCGATCGTCGCAATCATCTTGACGTTGTCTTTCGGGTGCAGCCCGATGCTCGGCTCGTCGAGCACGTACAGCATCCCCATGAGACCGGATCCGATCTGCGTCGACAGCCGAATCCGCTGCGACTCGCCACCCGACAGCGTTGCGGCGCGGCGGTTGAAACTCAGATAGTCGAGGCCGATGCCGAGGAGCAGCTCGAGTCGTGCGCGGATCTCTTTGATCACCTGGCGTCCGGCATCGGCGCCGCGCCCGGTCGGCTTCACCGTTCCGAGGCACGCGTGCAGCTCGTCGAAGTGCAGCTGCCCGAGGTCGTAGATCGTCTTCCCTGCGATCGTGAAGAGCAGCCGTGTCGCGCGCAGCCGCGCGCCGTTGCAATCCGGACAGGTGCGCTCGACCATCACCTTGTCGAGCCACTCCTCCATCCGTGAGTTGACCTGTCCCTGCTGCCGGTAGCGTCGATAGTGCCGCTCGATGCGCCGGGCGATGCCGTGAAAGCTGACCTGCCGTCCGTCGTGATCGTCGCGCTTCACCTTAGCGTCCGGCGGCGGCCGCATCGTCACCTTCTTCGGCTCGATTCCGTAGAGGATCGCATTGCGTGCGGGCTCGGGAAGATCCTTCCATGGGCAGTCGAGCGCGAAGGGGACGGCCAGCGAGAGGCTGTACATCATCAAGCCGTCCCACGTGTCGGGGTTGAACTTGAACGCTTCGCGGACGAAACAGCCGCCGAGGATGCTCCGGTGCGGATCCGGCACCAGCAGTTCCGGGTGCGTCAGCTTGTCGACACCGAGACCGCCGCACGTGCGGCAGGCGCTCTCCGGATTGTTGAAGACGAAGTAGTCCGGACCGATGTCGCCGTAAACGAAGTGATGGGTCGGGCTGCAGAGCCCGCTGTAGAAGCGCGCCTGCTCGGCTTTCGTCGCGCCTTTCACCACGTGCACCTGCACCAGGCCATCGCCGACCAGCAGTGTGTTCGAGATCCCGGCCTTGATCGCTTTCTCGTGGCGACGGTTGACGACAAAGCGGTCGACGAAGGCGGCCATGTGCTTGATCCTCGATTCGTCGAGCGACGTCTCGGCGGCGAGATCAACGACCGCGCCGTCAACCACCAGCCAGCGACAGCCCTTTTTCCGGACTTCGGTGATTACGACGTCCAGATCTTCGCCGTACAACTTGAACACCGGCGCGCGCAGCTCGATCTCCGTCCCTTCCGGCAGCGCCAGGATCGCGCTCAGGATCTGCGCGAAAGAACGGCTCGGGGTCGGCTCGCCGGTGCGTGGACAGTGCGGCTGGGCGATGGTGGCAAAGAGCAGGTTCGAGTAACTCGCGATATCGGTCATCGTCCCGACCGTCGAACGCGGGTTACTCGTGAGGGTTTTCTGCTCGATCGAGATCACTGGCGAGAGGCCGAACACGAAATCGACGTCGGGCTTCGCGACCTGCGCGACGAACCGCTTCGCGTAGCTCGAGAGCGATTCCATGTAGCGCCGCTGCCCTTCGGCGTAGATGGTGTCGAACGCCAGGCTGGACTTGCCGGAGCCTGACAGCCCGGTGATCACCACCATGCGATCGCGCGGGATCTCGAGCGAGATGTTCTTGAGGTTGTGGACGCGCGCGCCCTGGACCGCGATGGTGGTGCGCGCTGCCGAGGGTTGCCTGGAACTCTTCATCGGCGGCATCAGTGGCCGATCGCGTAGAAGGCGAGCTCCTGCACGTCCACGTTGCTCTTCCTGGTCAGCCGGGCTGTCGTCGAGGCCTTGCCGAGGATCCCCTGGTCGGCGAGGTACTCGCACGCCGTCGTCACGCCCGGCGCGTTGAAGTGACGCGTGAAGTGGTCCTCAATCTCGCGGCACGAGCGTGCCTCCCCGATTTCCTGGAAGTACTCGATGATCGGCGCAAAGGCCCTGGGCGCGTGCGCAGCGATGAACTCGTCAATCGCAGAGAGAGCCGCCGCCACGCCAGCCTTCGTCTTGCGGGCGTTCAGCACGTGTGTGTAGACGATCTTGAAGAACGGGGGATTGAGCGAGAGCGCCTGCGGGAGCACTTCGCGGTCGAGCAGGAGCCCGCGGCTAATCACTTCCATCTGCGCCAGCGATGTCGCGGTATACAGAATCCAGAGCGACGCATACTCCAGATCCTCTCGCGTCACGAACCACTTCCGCGCCTTGTCGCTCATCGAGAGCGCGCCGCACGTGGCGCGCATGAGTTGCACCTGCAGATCGCGCTGCCCGAGCTGCCCGAGCGTGCCGCACAGTACCTCGATGGTCGGATCGTGGGTGTAAAGCAGCCGTCCCTTGCGGAGGTACGAGTGCATGAAGGAGTTGCCGAGCGAGCCGTCCACGATCTGGCGGAACTTCGTCCGCGGGATCAGCTGCGCGTGCACGTTCACACCATCCGCGTAGAGGGCGATGTCACCGAGCTCGACGTTCCGGTCATCCACCGTCACGAAGACAAGGTCGATGTCGGACTTGGCCCAGACGGCGTCGTGGGAGAGGCTGCCGCCGCAGAGGATCGCCGCGAGGACGGAGCGGTCCGCCCTCGCC
>JACDDJ010000010.1:4506-20080 GCA_013817065.1 Acidobacteriota bacterium | reverse complement strand
CCCTTGCACCGCTGCTTCTGCCGTTGCACTGCTGGCAAGGGCCTGCGCCGCAGCGGCGGCAAGGCGCAGGCGACGTTCCGCGCGACGACGCTCGGTGATATTCCGCAAGTGGCCGACGAAGATTGGAGGAGTAGCGCCGGCGAGACGGACGATCGTGAGTTCCACCGGGAGGCGGCTCCCGCTTGCGTGCAAGGCCTCCACCTCGATCCGGTGTCCGAGAATTGCGGATTGTCCCGTAGCAAGGTAGTGGCGTAGACCCTCCTCGTGCCGCGATCGGAACTCGGAGGGGACGAAGACGTCACCCAATCGGCGTCCCACCACGTCCTGTCTGGCGTGCCCGAATGTCTCCTCCACGCCCCGGTTCACATCCAGAACGGTGCCGGTGGCGTCCATGAGAATGACGCAATCCAACGAGGACTCCAGCAGGGCTGTGCGCCACGCGTCCGCCGGTGAAGTCGCAGCCTCCTGCTGGTCGGGCATTTTGATTCGCTGCATCGTCGCGCAAACGGCAGATTCTGGCAAGGCCCGTCTGCTTCAGAGAGAGCCGGACCACACCCCCGGCCTCGCCATCCGAACCGAGCGCTGACGCGTAGACACTCTGGACGAGCCAGTCTCGTGCACAGTAGGATGGATCATGACTCATCAGGCGGATGCGGGGGCGGAGAAAGAACTCTCATGGGCCAGCTACGCGCTGGACGGGCGCGAACATGACCACTATTTCCGGAGCGAGCGATACTTCGCGAGCTTCCCGCCGGGGGCCTTTGTCGCGGACGTCGGCTGCGGGGAAGGCTGGGCGCTGCAGGCGTTGTTGGACCGCGGTTGCCGCGGGGTAGGTACAGAGGTCGACGACCGATGCCTCGAAGAGGCGCGAATCGCCGCTCGGCCGGTCGTCAAGGCGGGTGCCGAGGCAATGCCCCTCGACACGAACAGCGTCGATGGGATCATCTTCGCCGGCGTGCTGCCCTTCACCGATGAAGATGCCGCATTCGCCGAACTGGCGCGAATTCTCCGGCCCGGCGGAAAGGTCGAGGCCTACTATCTCGGCATCGGCTTCGCCGTCCGCGATATGGTGCTCGGCGTGAACCTGCGAAAGCGGTACTACGGACTGCGCTCGCTCATCAACACTGTGTTGATGCAGACGGTCCGACGGAGGCTGCCCGGACGTTATGGCGATACCGTCTATATTTCGCACCGCCGGCTCGGCCGGCTGTACGCGCGTTACGGATTCGTCCTTCGGCGTCATACCCCGTCACCAACATTCTTTGGAATGCCGGTGTTCATCTACCATTCGCTGGAACGTAAGGGAGTCGATCGGACCGCGCCTGCGCGGTGAACTCCCCGGGAGCCCACTCGGATGACCGATCCCGTTCGACCTGAGGCTGCACCCGCAGGTCCACGCCAGTACCATGCGATCGTCGGCATGGCGCGGAATGTTTCGGCCCGCTACGTCCTCGTCCTTATCAACGTCGCGGTCGGGTTCCTCATGGTGCGCTTCAACATGCGGCACCTCGGGCAGGAGGCATACGGACTGTGGATGCTGGCGGCGTCCGTCACGACGTACTTCACCGTGCTCGATCTTGGTTACGGCACCGCCGTGGTCAAGTACATCGCGGAGCACCGCGCGCGCAAAGACGTGCGGGGCATCAATGAAGTCCTCAGCACGATGGCGTTCGTCTTTACGGGGCTCGGCGCGGTCTGCTTCGTGGCGGCAATCGTGGCGGCTGTGCTGCTCCCGGTACTCTTCAACGTGACGGCGGAGCAGGTCTGGGTCGGACGGATTGTGCTGCTCCTGATCGCGCTGCAGATGTCGCTCACGTTCCCGTTCGCGATCTTCGGTTCCGTCACATTTGCCTTCGAACGGTCCGACATCAACGACGTCACCGCGATCGTGTTCAATGTGGCGACTGCAGGCGTCAATATTCTCGTCCTCCAGGCCGGGTACGGACTGGTGGAGCTGGTGACGGCGATGACGCTGATGCGCATCCTCCCGCTATGGGTGTTTCGCCGCAACGCCTACCGCGTGTTTCCAGAGCTCCAGATCCGGCCGGCATACTTCCAGCGTTCGCGGCTTCGGGAGCTCACCGGGTTCAGCGTCTACGCCGCGGTTGCGGAATGGTCGACGCGGCTGACCTATGCCACAGGCGCGCTGTACCTCGGAATGTTCGTGGGCACGGCCGCGGTATTCGTCTATTCGGTCGGGTACCGCATCGCCGAGAACCTGCAGATACTGACCGAGCAACTCCACACCTTCATGATGCCGGTCGTCGTGCACCGGGCCGTGGATGGGGACGTGGGTCGGCAGCGGGCGCTGATGGTGCGGGCCACGCGCCTGGAGCTGGGCGTGGCGATGGGTCTCTGTGGCGTTGTCGCGGCACTTGCCGGGGCTCTCATCCGCGCCTGGCTCGGGCCGGACGTTGAGGGCAGTATCCGCGTCACGCAGATGCTCGCCATCCTGGTGGTGCTCCGTGCCGGGACGGATATGCCGGGCATCGTGCTTCAGGGAACGGGGCACCATCGATTCCTGGCGGGAGCTATGGCCAGCGCGGCGATCGTGAACTTGATCACTTCGGTCCCGCTCGTGTACTTCCTGGGTGTGCCGGGCGCGGCGATCGGCACGGTTCTGTCGGGAGCAGTCTCGGCGGCATTGATCTTCCCGAGGAGCTGCCAGGTCGTGCAGCTGCGGGTGTGGGCCGCACTGGGACAGATCCTTGTTCCCACCCTCATGCCGGCCGTGGTCGCCATCGTGACGGTACTCGCACTCGGGCGGGTGCTCCCGGAAGGCCTGGTCTTCGTACTTGCCAACCTGTGTGTGGGCGGTATTGTCTATGCGGCTCTCTTCTTCGTCTTCGGAATCGATCGCCAGGAACGTGAGTGGTTGACGGCTGCGTATCGGCGCCTACTTCCGGCCTAGACCACGCCGCCGGTTCAACAGCTCACGTCCTGCTAATGGCGCCGTTCACTCCATTCGGGAAAAATCCGCCGCGATTCATGTTTTGCTGCGGCGTGAGATAGACGATGTTGAGCACCTGTTGCGGCGTCCGAGAGAAGGCGCGGCCGAACTCGTCCGCGGGGACGAGGTTGGCGCGAGTACCCTGCGCGCCAGGCGTCGTGACGCCCTGATCGAGGTCCATCGGTCCGTCGAGCGCATCTCGCGCGTCGGAAACTGCGTTGGCGGTCAGATGCGCCCGCTCTCCGCGACGGTACAGGATCCAGCGAAGCGAACCCATGTGATAGCCCTCGACCCCGAGAATTCCGGCCGCCGCCTCCAGAATGTCGCCGACATCGATCAGCGCCGCCGCCCCTTTGTATGCGGTCACGCCGACGTCTTCGAAGAGATAACCACCGAGCATGAACGAGAGCTCATCGGCGAATGGATTGAAGTCGTCTCCGAGCCCGGCGAGCCTGCCGGCCTCGCGGAAGCCGGCGACGAAATCGACGGCGGGATACTGAATCGCCTTGTTCCCGAGCACGCCGCGGAGATACGCGACGTGAGCTCTCTCGTTCTCGGCGATCTCGGTCAGGATTTCACGAACTTCGTCGTTGCGGAACGGGACCTGGCTGCCGCCCTGTACGTTGCCGCCGGCACCCAGACCACGCCCGGTCACGCCACGCGTGTAGTACTCCGCTTCGAGAAATTCGAGGTTGAGGGCGAAGTTGAGGATGTCCTGATCGGACATCGCCTTCGCGTCCTTTTGGGCCCGCAGGGGTACTGCACCCGCGATCCCCGCGCCGAGCATCAATGCTCTTCCGAGCGACCGCCTCCGGCCTAGATCGACTGTTTCAGTCCGCATGAAGTGTCTCCTACGTTACGTCCACTACGCCGTTGACTCCCTCGGGAAAGAAGCCACCCTCCGAGACTTTGTCCTTGGGCGTGAGATACACGATCCTGAGCACTTCCTCCGGGTGGCGCGGGAAGGCGATCGCGTTCGGATCGCTCGGCACAACGTTCGCCCGGGCGCCTGACTGGCCGGCGCTCGTGATGCCCTGGTCCTTGCTGGTCGAACCATCGAGCTGATTGCGGGCCGCCGATATGCCATCCGCGGACCGCCGCGCCTCGGCACCCCTCATGTACAGCTCAGTGCGGATCGCCCCGGCGTGGTAGCCCTCCACCGCGAGGATGCCGGCCGCCGACTCGAGCTTCTGATCTTCCGAGATCAGCTTGGAAGCGCCGGTGTACGCGGTCACACCGACATCCTCGAACACGAACGCGCCAAGCAGAAAGCTCAGTTCATCGGCGAATGGATCGAAATTCGATCCGAGCCCCGCAGCCACACCGACGGCCCGGAACGCGTCGCGGAAGTTAATCGAGGGACGACTGGGCACGACAAGTAGATCGCCAAGAATCTCCTTCCTGATGTATCGAACGTGTGCCAACTCGTCTTCCGCGAGTTCCATGGCAAGCTCGCGGACCGCAGGTGTGGTGAACGACACACGGCTGCCGCCGACAACGCCGCCGGGTGTTGGACCGATGTCAGCGGCCGGCAGATTCTCACCGGTGACGGCAAGCCGGTAGTACTCCGCCTCCAGATACTCGAGATTGAGGGCGAAGTTCAGGACCGCAGAGTCGGTAAGCCGATTGGGTGCGATCGCAATGCCGATGCCCTGCGGAACTAACTTTGCGCAACTGGCCGCTGCTGCAGCCGCACCGAGCGCGAACATCGTCTGCAACGACCGTCGGCGATTCATCAGCTGACTATCAAAGCTCATAAGAAGAACTCCGGTTCAAGGTAAGCGGTTGGCGTCTCGTGACCATCATCAGTGCGGCGACTGCGCCGATGACGAGTGTTGCCCGGGCGATCGGTGAAAGAGGTCTACTGCGCAGAGCAACGGGCGCCAGCAGGTCGCGCAGCGGATACAGGATGAATGGCGCCACGGCGCTGCCGGGAGCCGAAGTCTCGAGGTCCACGATACTCTGCGGCAGTCCACGGCGCAGCGCCGGCCAGCCGGCAATCAGGGTCGAGAGAAGGTGAGGCCGGCGATCGTATCCGGCGCCGGCGACCCCTCGCCACTTCTGCTCGCGTAGCATGCCGAGCGCACGATGCAGCGTGGGGGCGTGCGTGATGGTGTTATAGAACGACACCCGGCCATCGATAGCCACCAGATACGTCGGGTCGGCCAACATGCCGTAGGCGCGGTGAGTCGAGCCGTCCAAGTCATCGGTCAGCACCGGCCAGGGAATTCCGTCCTCCCTCTGATGTGCAATCGCGTCGCGTCTCTTCTGGTCGAACGTTCGGTACGGCGGAACGCGAGGCCCCGGATGGCCCTGGCGGATCAGGATGTTGACAAACTGCACGTCGCGGCCCCATTCGGCGTGCAATTTCAGGAGCGGCTCGACCGAGCCGATGTTGATGGGTCAACTGTATGAGCCGAAGTGCAGCAGCACCGGCCGATCTCGGTGTTCACTGAGGCGCCAGGGCGTCCCGTCTGTGACCGGCAGTTCGAAGTCCGGCGCAAGCGCGCCCGGCGCAACTCCCCTCAGGCGAAATGTACCTACCGCGTCGGCGATGAGGTGAGTCGTTCTGAAGTGATCGAAGTTGTACGGCCGCCCTTCAAAAGCTAACACTTTCATATCCCTTCCGCTGTGCAGTGCCTCGCGGTCGCCCACCAGTGGCCTGACCAATCCTGATAGCCGTCGTGCGTCGGGCATGTCACAAGTAATACGCGCGGGCGCTGCAGGTGGATGTCTTGATCGAGGCGGTGCCTCGGCTGAGTTCGAGAGTATCGCTCACCCGACCTTCCGTTCGTGAGGCAGCACCACTACGGCCGGCGCAGAGCCGGGCCTCGCCCACTTACGGGTACCGGGCTTGCACACTGCGCGTGTTTTGAATCGTCCAATCACCGCCTGCGGCTGCGACCTCTGGTTACTGTCGGGGCGACACACAGGAGAACACGATGCACAGATCACGAGGACCCGCTGTCCTTAGCGCCACTGCGCTGATGAGCGGCATGGTTGCGTTACTCGCGTTCAACACCGCGGCCGCCGGCATGGATCAGGAGATGAGATCCGGAGCCGGCATGGACCGCAGCGGGGTCAACAAGGTCCTGGCGGGATGGACACCAGGGCCGCGCCTTGCCGGTGCAGAGATGATGGCGAAGTACGGTGCGCCTCAGGAGGTGACCTCCGACCGCATCATCTGGCATAACGCCGGCCCGTACAAGCGGATCATGCTCACCCGCGAAGAGCTGCCGCATGATTTTCCGATCACTCACCTGGACTATCTCGAGCACACTATCGCCTACAACGTCCCGCCGGACAAGACCGATGAAGTGCACGCCTTCGATGCGAGCATCACCATCTACCGCGTCGCCGGCGAGCTCTCCGCGCGCTGCGATCTCGAGAGCAACAACGTCCTCACGCTCAATCTCGCCAACGACATCGTCACCGGCAAGAAGAATGTGGACGATGCCCGTAAGGAATTCGGTGAGGCGGTGAGCGACCGGACCCTCGGCAAGCCGCCGGCAAACACCATGGCGCTGCAGTTCCAGCCGGCGAAAGGAATGGCGAGTGCGGATCGCGAAAAAGTCACAATTGCCGGTTCATCGCAGCGCGCCACTGGTGCCGCCGCGCCGTCCGGTCCTGTCGGGACGAGCGGGACGTCCGCTCCGATCAAGGCGAACAACGACGCGGAGATCATGGCGCTGCTGATCGCGCTCGACGAGAACGAAGTCCATGCGGCGATGACCGCGCAGGAAAAGAAAGTCACCGGTCCGATCCTCGCCTATGCGAAAACCCTGCATCAGGACCACGGCAAGAGCATCCATGACACCCAGCAGCTCGGGCTGAAGATCAACGTGACCCCGACCGAGACAGCTGCCGTCGACCAGCTTCATAACAAGGGCGCGCAGCAACTTGCGAAGATCGTCCCGATGTCGGCGGCCGACTTCGGAAAGGCGTACGTGAGCACCATGGCGGCCGGTCATCGTGAAGCGCTGCAGATGCTCGATCAATGGCAGAAAGCGGCGCAGAACGAAGGCCTGAAGCAGCACCTCACGACAGCGCGGCAGCACCTCGAGATGCACCTGAAGGAAGCCGAGAAGCTCGGGGGACGATAAGCCGTGAGCTCCAATCCTCACGACGGTCTCTCGCCTGGTATCGTTCGGGTGCCAGTCGTTTTCGTCAACGCCTATCTGGTCGATGTCACACCCGGTGAACCTCGGGCCGGCTTCGTCCTCGTCGATAGCGGCCTTGGCGGCATCGGCGCGCTGGAGATCCAGCGCGCCGCAGCAGCACGCTACGGCTCGGCGGCTCGTCCCCGAGCCATCGTGCTTACTCATGGGCATTTCGATCACGCCGGCTCCGCCGCGGCACTCGCCGCACGTTGGGGAGTCCCCGTCTACGTGCACGCGCTCGAGTTGCCGTATGTGACCGGACGATCCCTCTACCCGCCAGCCGATCCCACCGTCGGCGGGGCGTTGGCGATGCTGTCACGGACCTTCGCGCGGGGGGGCTCTGATCTGCGCGGGTGCGTTACACGTGCTGCCGGAAGATGGCACTGTGCCGCCGCTTCCCGGCTGGCGAGCCATCCCCACGCCCGGCCACACCGCAGGCCATGTCTCCTTCTGGAACGAGGCGGATGGAGTCCTGTTGGCGGGGGACGCACTCGCGACGATGAACCAGGAGTCCTGGATGACCACCGCCACGATGCGGCGTGAGCTGCGATGGCCGCCCATTCCACTGACCACTGACTGGGACGCGGCGCGCGAGAGCGTTCGCGCGCTTGCGGCCCTGCGGCCTCGAACGGTTGCCGCAGGCCACGGTCTGCCGAAAACCGGAGGCGCGGTCCCGGACGCACTCAGCCGGTTCGCGGCAGGGTTCGCACGGCCGTCACATGGCCGATACGTCAACGAACCCGCTCGCGCCGATGCGCGCGGCATCATCTCGGTGCCGCGGCCTGTTCCCGATCCCGTCGGGTCTGGGTTGTGGGCGGCTGCTGGCGTGGCCGCTCTTGGAACGATACTCGTTCTCACACACCGTGAAGGGGTCCGCAGATAAGTGATCCCTTGCGTCACCGGTAGACCGGCTTCGCGTCCAACGCGCACGCTGACGCGGTTCTTTGGTTCAGGCCCGCTGTCGATTACTGCGGACACTCGGGGTTGCACGCCTTCATCTGCAGGTTCCACTGCACCGTGACTTCACCGTTGGAGACGACCTCTTTGCGTGTGAAGGTCTGTTCGGCGAGCTTGAACAGCTGCTGGCCTTTCGTCGTCGAAGTCACCGGCATGCTGGCGGTGGTACGGACACCGCGCGAGAGGACGAACTGCGCGCTCTGGATCGGGATGTTGGTGCTGAGCGTCTGCGGCACCAGGCTGACGTAGACAACGTAGAGCACCCGCGCTTTCACCGCCTCGGTGAAGTCGATGATGGCGCTGTCGGCAACGGTGAAGGTGAGCGTGTCACCAACCAGTTTGCCGGTAATCGGGACGCGGAAGTACGCCGGCGTTGCATGCCGCGCGAGCTTTCCGAGAGGATCGGTTGCTTCCTGGCCCGCAGCCCCGAACCCGACCGGCTGGAACAGCTGGCGGTAGATGACGAACTGGCGATTGAACGAGTTGAACGCCATCAGGTCTTCGTAGGCGGAGAAGTCGCCGTTCCCTTCGATCTCGCCGGTCAGCTCAATAGCGGCACCAGGCTTCGCCTGCGACTTGGCGTAGCGCAGGACGAACTTGCCGTTGATCTTCGTGGTGTATCCCCAGAACTTCTGGCTGCCATTGATCGTCGCGTCGACACGGAACGTGCCCGTCACCGGGCCCTGGAATCGTTCACAGAGCTTGTCGAAGCCGAGGCCGGTCAGGTACTGGGTGGCGTCAAGCAGCAGGTTCTGCGGCTGCACGAAGAAATCTTTGACGCCGCTGCCGCCATCGGTGAGCGCGGCCCCCATCGCTTTCATGCTCTCGCCGAGCTGGAACTTCGCGGCGTTGTCGCGCTTCTCGATCGGCACGGCGTCGTTGTAGATCTTGTCGGGCAGGAATTTGTCGGTCGCGAGCTGGACGACTTTGTTGAACAGCCGTCCGGTGAAGTCGAAGTACAGCGACACCGCGCCGAGCACTTCCGTCACCGCATCGATGCGGTCGCACAAGCCGTTGTTGCGAGACAGTTCGGCGTTGGCCCGCGCGATGCCGGCCTTCATTTGGCCCCCTTCGGTGATGCCTTTGGTCAACTCGGTGATGATCGGCTCGAGGTGTTTCGCGCCGCCCGGGTACTTCTCTGCGACCTCCTGCAATCCCCCGAGGGTGGTCGATGCCTGCTTCACCCTCGCATCGAAGTCCCTGATCGACTGGGTCACAAACGTCAAATTCTTGTTCACCGTTGCGTCGCCGGTGAACGGTCCCTTGGCCACCATGGCGGACGTCGCTGCCTCCATCGCCTTCGCCGCTTCGGCCTGGGCATCCCTCAGTGCTTCATTCAGCGCGTCGAGGATGTCACCGAGGTCCGACGGCGTGATCACGAGGAAAGTTGTTTTCGCCGACACCTTACCGTCAGCGGTGGACGCGGTGACGACGTATTCGCCGGTACCGGACGTATCGGCGAAAGTGGTGGCAAATGCGCCGAGGCCGTCGAGCGGCGCCTTCAGCTTCGCGATCCCCCCCTCGCCCGGCTTCTTCACCTCGATGGCGATCTGCTTGCCCGCCGCCGTAGGACCGAGCGGCACGGACGTGCCGAACACGCGGACGGTTCCGCCCGGGACAATGTAGACGTGACCGTCGAGCGTCCGGAGATCAATGCCGGACTTGTCACTGGCCGGAGCGGCGCGAACTTCTATCGGCGCTGGGACCTGTTCGAGGCTTTGCGCGAGCAGGACCCGATCTGCCGCAAAGGTGGTGACGAGGACGAGGAGAGCCACGACGCGTTTGAGCACGGCGCATGGTACCGCGGCCGACGCTCAGCAAGAAGCCCAGCCGTTCCCGGAAAATCCCGGCCGCCCACCCTTTCGACCAATCTTTCGGAGCCCCTGAACCGGCTAGTCTCAGATTCGCCCGCGTTTGGGCGCCCTCGCGCTGGTATGCGAGTTGCGTGTTCGCGTGCGTATGGGTGATGTCGCGGCCCGTTTGCGGACCGCTCGAGAGCAAGCGGGCCTGACGATCGAGGAGGTTTCCGCCCGGACGAAGATCAAGCCGTCAGCGATAGCCGCGATCGAATGCGGCGATTTCGACCGTCTACCCGGTGAGTTCTTCACCCGCGCTTTCCTCGGAACCTACGCCCGCGAGTTGAAGCTTCCTGTCGCCGAGGTGATGGCTGAATACGACGCTGGGCGTCCGACCCCGCCGGCTTCCCTCGGGGATACGCCTGCGCGAGACGCCGGGCGTCCGTTCCTCGAGTCCGTGCGCAGTTTCCCGGTGCCCGGGATGACGAGTGCGCTGGTGCTTGCGATTGTGCTGATAGCGGCGGCCGTCCTCTTCAACCGGCCCGAGCCTCCGGCGGACCCGGCAGAAGTTGAACAGGGCGCCGTCGGGACGACCGGCACGTCGGCGGTTGGAACCGAACCTTCGCCACCGGCGACGGCATCTGCCACGCCGGCCGCTCCGTCGAGGCTCACCGTCGAGATCCGTCCGTCGCGCCGGTTGTGGGTAACGGGCCACGCGGACGGCAGGCGCGTCCTCTACCGCAACATCGAGCCCGGCGAACAAGTGTCCGTCGTGGGCACCGAGCTGTCGTTCAGGGTCGGCGACGCCGGTGCGTTCGAATACACCATCAACGGCGCTCCCGGCAAGACGCCTGGAAGTTCCGGCGAGGTGCGTGAGTTCCGGATCACCGGCGACAACTACGGCGAGTTCATTCGCTAGGGCGCCGTCCCAGATTGGCAGCGGCGATCAGGGGTTGTCCCTGAGAGCCTCGATCGGACTCACCGCAAGACTACTTCCTGTAGCTGAATATTGGGGTCCACGCCAGCCGTCAGCTCACGCACTCTGTGGGCCAGGTCCTCCGCCGTGGTGCCGCGCATCCGCACTGCCATGACGGCCGGATGCAGATCCGCCGGCAGGGGAGCGTGATAGATCCTCGGGGTGCCTGTCCGCGCATTGGTGACCGACTGTAATCACCAATGACACCGACAATCTCCAGCCACCTCTTGCCGATACACGTCGGCGCACCGCGGACACTTATACTGATACAAGTTCAGAGGACGAAGGGTGCAACCGAACCCTGCTGCAGGTTGTCGGGTGGTCGGGCCGCCATTCTGGGCCGTTGTGCGACCTGAGGATGTGACGTGGCGGGACCCGATACATGAACACGACTCGATCCGGCTTTGCTCGGTTTGTTCTCGACAATTCACTGCTGTTGCTCGCCGGGACCGGCGCCGCCGTTGTGTGGGCGAACATCGACTTCGCCAGCTACGATCGCATCACCCATCCGCTGCATTTCGCCGTGAACGACGTCGGGATGGTCTTCTTCTTCGCGCTGGCGGCGAAGGAGGTCTTCGAGGCGACACTGCCGGGCGGTGCGCTCGAGTCGCCCCGGCGGGCCCTCTCTCCACTGGCAGCGGCGGTCGGAGGCATGGCGTTGCCTGCCCTGATCTACCTGGCGCTCACCTGGGCGCGCGGACCGGAAGACTTGGCGCGCGGCTGGGCGATCCCGTGTGCGACCGACATCGCCTTTTCCGCAATGGTTGCCCGTATCATCTTTCCGGTCGGGCATCCCGCCATCCCGTTTCTGCTGCTGCTCGCTATTGCAGACGATGCGATGGGGCTCATCATTCTGGCGATCTTCTATCCGTCGGGCGCCCTCTCGTTTGTGTACTTGGGCGTCTTGATGGCGGCCGCGGTGCTCCTCGCGATCGCACTTCGGCGACGCCGCGTTCAGACTTTCTGGGCGTACGTGCTCGGACCGGGCGTTCTGTCGTGGGCTGCTCTCTACTATGGTGGGTTCCACCCGGCGCTGGCGCTCGTGCCAATCGTACCCTTCATGCCGCACAGTCACAGGGATCTCGGCGTGTTTGACGAGCGCGAGACGCACCAGCCGGATACCCTCAACAGGTTCGAGCACTGGTGGGCGACACCGGTCCAGTTCATTCTCCTGCTGTTCGGATTCGCCAATGCCGGTGTACCGTTCACGGAGATCGGAGCGGGAACGTACTACGTCCTGGCGGGTCTCCTGCTCGGAAAGCCGCTGGGGATCATGCTGTTCTCGGCAGCCGCGCGCCTGGTGGGTGGGGACTTGCCGCCGGGCCTCCGTTCCAGCGATCTGCTCGTCGTCGGTCTCGTGGCGTCGATTGGATTCACGGTTGCGCTGTTCTTCGCGACGGCGGCGTTTCCGGAGGGGCGGGCGCTGGCCGAAACGAAGATGGGCGCACTTCTCAGCTTCGTCGCGGCTCCGATCGCAATTGCGATCGCGCGCCTGATGCGGGTCGGAGCCCCTGCGACACCGTAGCTCAGGGCCGACCGTGGGTTACCATTCAGGTCAGGCGCCCGTAGCTCAGTTGGATAGAGCACCGGCCTTCTAAGCCGGGGGTCGCAGGTTCGAGCCCTGCCGGGTGCGCCAAATCCTAAAGAATTCGCCACGTTGCCACATCGGCTACGAAAGACGGCGACAGTGGCACCGCTCACCGCAACCGGTCGGAACCTACCAACTGAAATACTTCTTGCAGTTACGGGCCTGTTTCCCGGGCAGCCGTGAACTGCGGATCCTATCGCCGTCTATTCGCTTCCCGACCGCGGCGGGGCGATGGCATCGTCATGGCGATGACCACTCGCGTCTCGGTCCTGAGGGAGATTCGGACAAGGATCCACTTGTCCCAGGCAGAGTGCGCGGCAGCCTTGGGTGTCGCGGTCGAAACGTTCCGAACCTGGGATGCTGGCCGACGGCCCGCGCCGGCGGCCGTCGTCCGCAGCGCCCAGACGCTCGAGGCGAAACGGCCGCCGCATGAAGGTGTGCCGCTTCAAATCCTGGCCGATGAACTCCACGTGCATGTGCGGACGTTGCGGGCCGCGGCGCGTGATGGGCGACTCGCCGCGACGTTCGGCCCGCGAGCGTATTTCGGGAAGCTCACCGCGACGACCACGCGCGAGGCCGGCGCACAATTCATGACGATGTGGTATCGGCGGGCCTACGGGCGCGGACGACGGCGTCTCGTGCCCGTGTGCCGCGTGACGATACCGCCGAATTACGCATCCACACTCGTGGGCCTGCGCCACCGGCTTGGCCTCAGTCAACAACAGCTGGCGACCAAGGTGGGGGCCGCCAGTAAGGCCGTTGTCTACCAGTGGGAGAGCGGCAAGCGGAAGCCCTCGCCCGTGTTCTGGCTACGAGTCGAACGGCTCAACACCCAACTCACTACCTCGGGTCCAGGCCGACAGATGTGAAACTTGCCAATAGCGCGGCGACATTGGATCTGCCGATCGGTAAGAGTAGTTGACGCCGCGCACCCAATGATCAGATTCGCAGCGACCGCGCGTCGATCTCGCCCTCAACAGCAGCGCACGAGGTCCGTCTTTCGATGGGCTCCACCGGACATAGACGCCTCGCGTAACCGGACCAGACGACGAGCCACTGGTTCCGACTGCTGTCGGCTCCGGAGACGCTCCGACGGCCAACGCCATCTGCATGCCGGACGGTGAGGCGGTTCGCATGCGCAGCATCACGAGAATCCCCGCCGACGGCGTGTATGACACGACGTGTGTGTCGAGCAGGCGACGCCCGCTTGGGTTCGCCTGCTCCAGAAGCTCAAAACGGTACCTGCTGAAGGCTCTCTTCCGCACTGATGATCACGCGACGGTGCGATGACAGTTCCCGGATACTGGTCAGGATGGTCGCGCTGAGGGCCTTCGCCTCATTTGTGACGCCCCGGCCACTTCGCGCGGCGGACACCAGAGTGCTCGCCTGACCGAGAATCGTCGACCGGCCTGCGATTCGTTGCACTCGCGCGCTCGACCGGGTTACGACGATCGCGAATGAGGCAGGCTCGGCAGAGCCATTTCGAGCAGCAATTCGTCCGGCCTCAGGACGGCCTGCATCTCGCGGAGAGTCAGTGCCGTCCGCGCGGTTCGGCGCGATCTTGAGAACAGCTCTGTTGTCATTGGCGCGAGCTGTTCTTCAGCGCGGAAGATTTCGTCGAGCAGCCGCTGCCGACTTGCGCGCCCGGTCGTTCGAAGCAACTGAAGTTGAAGAGCGGCTATTCGGCGCTCGCCTTTGCGCAGATCCTCCGGCTTCCGAACGTCGCTGAGCGGACGCGCGTGTAAGAGGTCCACGAGCGAGCGCGCCCGCGCTCGCTCCAAGACCGCGAATAGCCGTGACGGATCTCCGCTGCTATGCTCGCCTTCGAGCCGAATTCTTGCAGAGACCACACCGTCCATGCTCGAGAGAATGCGGACTCTGACCCAAGGGCTGCTCGCATTCGTGAGGAGTCCCTCGAGCAGATCATCCGCTTCCTGGAGAAGCTCGGATGCTTGAGCGCGCCGGCCAGCCGAAAGCTGCAGGTCGGCGAGCTGCGCGAGGAGCCTGGGAAGCAGCAGCCTTTCGCCCATGCTGCGAGACGCAGTGATGCCCTCTCGCAACGCCGCCTCCGACTCTGATGATCGATTTGCAGCACGTAGAATCCTGGCGCGCTCGAGCGCTATGCCGGCCAAGATTCGGTTCCCGCCGGCAGCACGTGCAAACTCCGCCGCGGGCGACATTGCCTCCAGTGCTTGCGCCGTCTGCTTGCGCTGGACGGCGATGAAGGCAAGCCGGAGCGTCAGCTCCGCCTGGTACCCCAGCGAGCCTTCCTTTGGCGCTTCTGCAAGAGTCGTCATCACGAGTTCTTCGGCCTCGGAAACCCGACCGACCTTCACGAGCGCGTCGGCTTTGCCAACGAGCGTCATGAACGGCATCTGCAGCTCCGGCACCGTGCGCGCGACCTTGAGCGCTCGCTCGTAGAAGTCGAACGCCTGCTCCGGACGACCGAGTTCAACGTAGCCGTGGCCGAACAGCGTTAGCCAACGCACCAGAGACGAGGTATCGCCGCTTGTTTCGGCGACGTTGATCGCGTGCCCCAGATTCACAATGGCAGTGGGTAGTGTCCCGTCAAGTTCAGCATGTGGATCGACACCGCGACGGATGAAACAGAGTACTGTGTAGCCGGCGTGGCACGGAGGTCGGCCACCACTTTGGTGCTGGGAGCCCGTCGTCAAGTTGGACCGGGAGCTGGTGTCGCACCGCATACTGTGTCCACGCGCGCGCTCGAGCCTTGAGCACGCGCCGGAGCACGCTTTGTAGACTGTAGAATCGCCAGCTCCGCGCCACGCCGCTGGGAGGTGCGGAGTGGACGTCATCCATCAGCAGTGTGCCGGTCTGGATGTACACAAGGACGAGGTGGTCGCGTGCGCGCGCGTGGTGGCCGGGCGGCGGGTTCTCCGAACGGCGGCGCGATTTCCCACCACCACGCACGGGCTGTTGGCGTTGGCCGACTGGTTGGCGGAGCAGCAGTGCGCCGTCGTCGCGCTGGAGGCGACGGGCGTGTACTGGAAGCCCGTGTGGCACATGTTGGAAGCCACCATGGAATTGGTCCTCGCCAACCCGGGCCATGTGCGAGCGATCCCCGGGCGCAAGAGCGATATGAACGACGCGGCGTGGCTGGCGGATCTGCTCGCCCATGGGTTGATC